>DLOP01000036.1:32963-33142 GCA_002478505.1 Lachnospiraceae bacterium UBA7481 | reverse complement strand
CCCGTAACACTTCGGCAGAATAGAAAACTGTTCCGCCGCAGGAAAAATATCCTTTACCTCGTCGATACTGATATAAATATTGCTGATATTATCCGTAACATTCTGTACACAGTAATCCTTAAATCCGATGGACAGATCTGTCTGAACTACGTTTATTTCTATGATATCAAGATAATCTT
>DLOP01000036.1:31973-32794 GCA_002478505.1 Lachnospiraceae bacterium UBA7481 | reverse complement strand
ATCTCATACATGATATCCAGCATAAATTCATCAATGATGGAACGCAGCGCTCTTGCGCCCGTCTCCCTCTCCATTGCTTTTTCAGCAATCATTTCCAGTGCGTCCTCATCAAAACATAGCTTGACCTCGTCCAGTTCTAAAAGTTTCTGATACTGTTTCAAAATGGCATTTTTCGGTTCTTTTAAAATCTGGACCAGCATATCCTTATCCAGTCCTTCCAGCGTATAGATCATCGGCAGACGTCCTACAAATTCCGGGATCATACCATACTTACGGATATCCTCCGTCGTCACCTTGCTCAAAATGTTCTTATCTTTATTAAATTTACCCTTTAATTCGGCATTAAACCCTATGGAAGTCTGCTTATTGATCCTGTCCTCAATGATCTCATCCAGCCCCGGAAATGCACCGCCGCAGATAAACAAAATATTCGACGTATTGATCGTCGTTGTAGGCACCATGGCATTTTTGGACGACGCACCGATAGGTACTTCGATATCGGCGCCCTCCAGCAGTTTCAACATACCCTGCTGTACGGATTCCCCGCTGACATCTCTGGAATGAGTCTCTTTCTTCTTCGCGATCTTATCGATCTCGTCAATAAAGATGATCCCCTGTTCCGCCTTGTCAATATCATTGCCTGCCGCCGCCAGAAGTTTGCTGACAACGCTTTCGATATCATCCCCGATATAGCCTGCTTCCGTCAGACTGGTAGCGTCGGTGATGGCAAGCGGGACATCCAACAGTCTCGCCAGCGTCTTTACCAGATAAGTCTTGCCACATCCTGTAGGGCCGATCATCAGCATATTGGACTTCTCGAT
>DLOP01000036.1:30323-31946 GCA_002478505.1 Lachnospiraceae bacterium UBA7481 | reverse complement strand
ACGGCAACGGACATGACCTTCTTTGCATGCTCCTGCCCTACCACGTACTCGTCCAGCATCGCCTTGATCTTATGCGGCGCCGGAATGTCTTCCAACGCAAGCAGCGGCTTCCGTTCTCCCTTGGAACGTTTTTTAACCTTAGGTTTCCCAGAAAAGCCAAAATCCCCCGACATATCAGCCAGATTGATAAAGCTGAATCTCGGAATCGCTTTCTTAACGTTATTTTTCGGCGTAGTTTCCTGATCAGGCGTATCCGCCGGCACTTCCGGATCTTCCACTTCCGGANNCTGCCAGATCGGTCACTCCCTCCTCTTCCCCTGCTCCGCCGCCTGCCGTCCTATCCGCAGCAGACGGATCCGCCGTCTGATTCATAGACATGACATTCATAAATGCCATTGGATTTGTCATTGCACCGTTTAAGACATCACCATAATTTTCTTCTATTATTTTTGACATCTTATCCATACAATGACTGCACACATAAACATTGCCCGGCAGGTGAAGCAGTTTCCCCGCCAGACTTTCCGGACGGCGGCATATCATACAAAACTCTTCATACTCGCCGCCGTCTTTCCTGTCCTCATGATTTCCCATCCTCAATCCCCCTCTAACAAATCCTTGCCGTTCACTCCTTATTCATATCTTGCTTGCTGCCAAGAGTGACTTCCAGCGTGATCTCGCGGTATCCATGGGTGGTCTGCCGCATAACTTCTATCTCCACAGTAGATCCTGCCGCATAATAACACAGTTTATTTGCTAATCCCTGCATGGATTTGATGCTTTCTCCATCAAAGGATACGATAAAATCGCCCTGCCGCAATCCGGCCTTTTCTGCAGCCGTATCTTCATAAACCTTCGCCACATATACTCCTTCAGGATAACCATAGTACATGATCTCCTGTGCTGTAGTCGTAGCGCCGCTGATGCCAAGATACCCCTGCTCCTCTTCCGGAAGCAGCACTCTGGTCTCCTTTAAAGAAAGTTCATCAATGATCGGTTTCGCTGCCGAGATCGGAATGGCATATCCCATGCCTTCCACGGTACTGCCGCCGATCTTATTAGAATTAATACCGATGACTTCACCGTTGATATTCAAAAGCGCACCCCCGGAGTTACCCGGATTGATCGCGGCATCCGTCTGTATAAATGTCCCACTGACATTTTCCATATTCATCTCACGGTCTAAGGCGCTGACAACACCGGTCGTCACGGACTGCCCATAACCAAGTGCGTTGCCGATGGCAATCACAGGTTCGCCTACTTTTAAGGAATCGGAATCTCCCATCTTAGCAATGTCTATCGCCTCCAATGTTTCCTGTTTCAAATCTTCGATCCTGACGGCTATAACCGCCAGATCCCTGTTCGCATCCGTGCCCTTCACCTGCGCATCCGCATCCGCTCCGTTCGCAAATGTCACCGTGATCCCATCGTTGCCCTCTATCACATGATAATTGGTTACCAAAAGCAGCTCGCTTTCATTGGAACCGATGATGATTCCTGAACCGCTTGCATCCGCCTCTTTTGTATAATAGTAATAATTGTAAGTGAGATGATTAGTGATGGAAACGATAGACGGCATCGCATGATCCACCACTTCCGTCACATCCGTATTCACCGTATAAA
>DLOP01000036.1:14365-30241 GCA_002478505.1 Lachnospiraceae bacterium UBA7481 | reverse complement strand
AACTGCCCAGATTACTGATCAGCCCACCGTAATACCGATCTCCCTGACTGCAAAGAAAGAAACTGCCGCAAATGCTCCAAACAATATCCCGCAAAGACAGGATAGAATGATCTTTTGGAATGTCTTCATATACTTTTTGCCTCCCTATACCATTATTTCCAAAAATTTAATTTACAAATAATATTGTAATTCGTATGTGTGAAAATTTTTTGAAAAAAAGATAGAGAATCTATGTTTCCGTTACGCTTCTTTTTTCCAGTAGTTTTCGTTCATGGTCAGCTTTCTGATCAGTAATCTGGGCAGTTTTTTGTATGCCTTTCCAAGACGATACCCAAGATATTTATAGCAGCTGGTGAGATACAAACCGGGAATCTGACCGCCCTTTTTATTCTCCCTTAAATATTTAGCTGTCTCGAATACCAGTTTCTTTCCCTCCGTCGAAGACGATACCTGTCCAAATACTTCAGGATGATCCGCCTGGGAGACCCCAAGGTCAAAATTACGTTTCAGCTGCTGCAGATTGGAATAACGATGATAATGGACCACTCTGGCATCCGCTGCATACGCAATTGCCTGATCCGCCATCAGGACATGATAAGCAAAGATCATATCTTCATTAAATATTGTGTGCTTAACAAATCCGCCCAGTTTATCATAAATATGTCTATCATATGCAGCACAGACATTGGAGCAGAAAAACGCCTTGATCCCCATTTTTTCAAGATCTTTCTTTGTCTTGATCTGGGATGTCTTGGGATAATTAAATTTTCTTGTAAAATACTCCATTTCAGAACAATGTTTGCCCGCAAGCTGTCTGCCGTAAGAAACTGACGCTTCCCCTTCCAGCAATGGTTTCAAAAGATTTTGTATCAGATATTTATCCTCCGGCACGGCATCGTCCGTCATAAAGATAAAATAATCTGCATGGGATAATCCGACAGCCATTCTCCGCGTACCGCCGTGGTCAAATTCATATTTGGAAATATGGCGGATGATCAGGTTATGATACTGTTCTAAAAAAGTGCTTCCATAAAAAAATGTATTAAAATATTTTTCTTCCGTGTTGACTAAAATAATATGCGATACCGGATAAGTCTGCCTCTCCAGCATAGATATGATCTTTTTTAATTTTCCGGTAGGTTTGTAAGTAGGGATGATCACATCCACCGTTTTCATATTAATAACCATGCCTTTCCGTAACCTGTAAATTTGGGCCGTAGGAGTCCAAAAAGGAACTGGTTCTTAACCAGTTCCTTTTTATTGTACCACATTCTTAATATTTATACAAACAGTTAATGAGGGAGATAAGAATCGGTATCTGCAAAAATACGGTCGCTGCATTCCTGTACCGTAGCGGACGGCTGATAATTCTCCACTCCAAACAAAAACTCATGTAGTTCTGAGACATTTTCTACAAGATTAACAGGAACAACGCAGCTTCCCTTGCCACCAATATTTCCACTGCTTCTGTGTTCTTCAAAAGGAAAACCTTGAGTTGCAACAATCTCATAGCTTCCTATATCTGACACGGTAGAAAGGATCATATCCAGATCAAAAGAGGTTGCTACATTGGGGAACGTACTCTCTGCAATTCTCGTCAGCGTTGGTATATTAGCATTCTTTGCCTGTTCCATCATCTGGGTAATCACTGTCCTTTGACGCCGCGTACGGGCATAATCATCGCCAACATAACGGATACGGCAATAGGCTGTCGCCTGTAGTCCGTTTAAGATCTGAACTCCGGAATGTGTCACCGGGGTATAGTCAACTCCCTCGTTTGCATAAAAATGGATACCATCATCCGACTTTCCAACCATACTGATCTGATAGTCATTCAGAAAACTGATCTCCCTGTCTTCCACATCGATCTCGACGCCGCCTAAGGAATCAATACAGTCAATCAGTCCCTTAAATCCTACTGTTACATAATTTTCAATATTCAGATCCAGATTCATATTGAGCATATTGATCGCCTGTTCCGGACCGCCTCTCATATAAGCGCTGTTGCATTTGTTATAACTGTCGTTTCCCACATTCAGATACGTATCCCTGTATACACTGACCAGTTTCACCTCACCGGTATCCTGATTAATGGAGGCAATAATGATCGTATCGGTACGGGTATTGGCCGATAAAGCTCCCTGTCTGGAATCCACGCCAAATAACGCAATATTCAGATAACCTTTTCCTCTCTCCCCGTCTTCCGTCGTAGGAAGCTGCGAAATGTAATCATTTACTTCTTCGTTTATCGAAACGCTGATATTGACTTTTTCTATCTCATCCACTCTTGTTACCGCATATAGAATTACGCCTAATACCGCCAGAACAAATACTTCTGCCACAATCAGAATAATACGATTACGTTTCTTTCTTGCCTTTGCCTTAGCTGACATTTTTCGGGGATGGGAATTAGTCCTTTCTGTATCCTCCCGTCGCTTGCTTCCGTTTCCCATAGTGCCTGTCTTTCCTTTCTGCATAACTGCATTTTTTAATATGCATTTTTATTAATAAATCCTTTAAATAGCGTTAAAAACAATATCTTAAAATCTAAAAACAATGTCCAATTTTCTATATAAAACAAATCAAAATCAATACGCTTCCATATAGAGGAATTACCCCGGTAACCATTGATCTGCGCCCAGCCGGTCATACCGGGACGTACCTGATGTTTGATCATATAGCGGGGAATCTCTTCCTTAAATTCTTCTACGAACTGCGGACGCTCGGGACGAGGTCCGATCAGCGACATATCTCCTGCCAATACATTAAACAGCTGCGGAAGTTCATCCAGACTGGTCTTTCTCAAAACCTTTCCAATCGGCGTTACTCGAGGATCGCCTTTCTTCGTCCATCCGCTCTTTTCCTCTTCATCTGTCTGCTGACGCATGGTACGGAATTTGTACATCTTAAACGTTTTATTATGATAGCCAACGCGCTCCTGGGAAAAGATCACATTGCCGCCATCCGTACATTTGATCAGCAGCGCCGAAAGCAACATCACCGGAGAAAACACAATAATGCATATGATCGAACCCGCCACATCGACAGCCCTTTTGATCATGCTGTTAATCGTATTGCTGAGGGGCAGATGCCTGATATTGATAACGGCAAGTCCCGTCAGATCTTCGATATAAGGCTTGGTGGGAATTACGCTATTGTAATCCGGTATAAACTTTGTGTGGACGCCGGATTTTTCACAGATATTGACCAACTCCTCCAGCTTTCCATAATCAGTCAGAGCTAATGTCAGACCGATTTCATCAATCTTATTTTCCGGCAATATCACATGAATATTGTCAATTCTGCCAATTACCTTAACGCCGCGGTACAGTGTACCCGCCGGGATCTTATCGTCCAGGATGCCGCAGACAACATATCCCCAATGCGGATTTTCCAAAATACGGTTGATATATTTTTCCGCAGCTCTTGAATATCCTACAAGCAGAACATACTTAATATTATAACCCTTTCTGCGGACCGCGCGAAGCAGCAGCCGAAGGAACTGACGGAAAATAACCTCAAACAGGATCGCCGCCCCATAAAAGATACTGATCATAATACGTGAAATATCTTCCAACTTAATCACGTACAGAAAAGCAGCCAGCAAAGCGACTCCGATGGTGTTGGCCCTGATGATGTTTAAAATCTCACGCCAACCGCTGGAATAACGCTTTGACATATACAAACCGCAGAAATAATAAAGCACCAGATAAATCGGAACAATAAAATACAGCGCTCCAAAATAAGTTTCTTTTGACAGTACGCCTACGCCTGCTTCTTCCAGCGGACTTCTGAAAAGCACAAACTTGATATACCATGCAAGTAAATAAGAGCCCGCAATTACCAGAGCGTCAATCAGAACATGTATCCAATTAAATACCCGCTGATTATCTCTTATCATATCTGCCTTTGCTTTCCTCCATGCATTTTCAAAAGCACACTTAATACATTTTACTATATTCTACAAAAAATGACAACTATAAAACGCCAGATTTAACCGCCCAGCCTGCGAAAAGTATTTTTCAGCAATTCTCCTTCCATTTTTAAACATCGCATCAGTCCAATCTGTTTAAAATCCAGTCTGTGCTGTTTCCCTTCTGCCGACCCGCATAATCGGAATCCTTCTGCCATTCCTTTAATATAAGTATCTCCCATCCCTTTTAAAATATAGAACAATACCTTCAAAGAATACCCAATTACAAAAAGAGGAAGATTCACTATGATCTGCCAATCCGGCATATTTTTATAAATAAGATAAATACCGTTCCGTGCGGAAAACTTTGCCTTAAAAGGATTGTATCTTGACCCGGAAGCTGCGCTTCCCGCATGATACACAATGGCCTTAGGTGTAAACAGATTCTCATAGCCATGCAGCTTTGCGCGGTATCCGATATCAATATCCTCCAGATAGGCGAAATGATTCTCGTCAAATCCTCCAAGCATCTGCAGGATCTCCTTTTTATAAATGGCGGCACCGCCGCATGCCGCAAAGATCTTTCGTTCCTTTTCGTAATGGGACGCCGGCTTTCCTTTCCCGGCTGCATACGCCCAGCCTAACGCGCAGTAATAATCTCCCGCATCATCCATGATCTCCTTTTCCTGCATGGAAATCATCTTTGCCTGCACGGAAAATATTTTTTTGCGGCCTGACAATTTCTCTTTTCTGCGGATAGCATAATACAATTCCTTCACAAAGGAAGGTTCTGCCACTGTATCATTATTTAATAAAATCACATAAGGCGCTTCCGCCAGCGCAATACCGTCATTTACGGTACGGCAGAATCCCACATTTTCTTCATGAACCAGATATCTTGTACGGGGAAACGCCCCATTCTCCGGATATTTTTCTTTTACTCTTAATAAACTATCATCTGATGACGCGTCATCGATTACGATCACTTCAAAGGATCTGACATCCTGTCTCATCAGACTGTCCATGCAATTCTCAAGGTACTCTTTTCCATTATAGTTCGGTATGATCACGCTTACTTTGATCTGCATACTCTGTCATTTTGCCTTTCCAAACGGGTCATATAAGATACCAATGTTTTTCTTTCTTACTTTATTGCAAAAATCCAAACTTTTTTTTCTAATATTTTCCGCCTCTTCTTCCGAGAGTGTCTGCATCCTGCATTTCTCAGGAACCGGATAAGGATATCCGGTAGTCTCCTCAAACAGTCGGATCAGGTCTTTACGGACCGTCATATTACGAAGATCCAACGCATCCACATCCTGCTGCAGCACACCCCTGTTCAGATATCCCGAAAATCTCCGGTGAAGTCCCCGGTACATGATGGTTCCGTCCTGCCGCATCGCTCCGCCGGAAATTTTATGATTACTATATACGGCCCCGCCAATGATGCCAAGATCGCCTCTCTGACATAATATCATTTCCCAATTTCCGTCACCTCCGGTACTCTCCGGATATTCTATTCTGTAAAAACCAAGATGTTTCAGATAACTGACCTGTGCATCCCAGTTCTTCCCCTTGATGTAATCATCCAGGGCACGCTTACCGGCCTCATAAGCATAGGATTTGGAAGCCGTATTGAGCGCCGTCGACTCCTCATGACAGCGCCAATGATACAGAATATGCGGAATATGGCGGATGTGATCCTCCCAAGGAAGCTCTGTCCCTGTCATTTTCCCGTTCTGTTCCTCAATCATCGCCATCGTCCGAAGCACAAGGTCGTAATCCTGTGCGCCGTCATATTCTTTCCTAAGTCCCAGCTTCCGGATGACATCGGCACGGTAAAAAGACAAATGGCAGATATAATTGTTGGTCAGGATCAGATCATAATTAAAATTTCTTTTTTTATTAGGTTCATAATATACTTCTAAATACTCGTTGGTCTTATCCTCATCGGTATAGAGCAGTTCCGGTCTCAGTTTCTTTTTCCGGCACTTTTCCAGCTCCCTAGCCACATAATAAAGCGCATCCGGCGTCAGGAGATCGTCATGGTCCAACAATCCGATATATTCTCCGGTGGCATGATCCAGCGCCGCGTTGGTATTGTCCGAGATCCCCCCGTTGTCCTCAAGTCTCACATAGACGATCCCTTCATACTGTGTCTGAAAATCTTTTACGACTTTTTCCACCACATCCGTTTCAGAGGCATCGGCAATGACCAGTTCGTAATTCCGATAAGTCTGCTCAACGACGGAAAGAAGAAGATCCTGCATGAAGATCGGCTTTGTCTCATAAGCAGGCACCACAAGGGAAAGCTTCGGGCACCGACTCCATGAGACATTCATCTGACGTTCCAGTTCTTCCCCGGAGGGCTGTTCATACTGATATTTTCTCTGCTTCCTTGTAACGATCCGCTCAAGAGCAGCATAATAGGTATCTTCCAGCCCATTCTTTTTAAGATAATTAATTGTTTTCTTCAGATTCGCTACAGAAAGCAGCATTTTCTGTCCTCCGTATATACAAAAACCATGTCCGGAGAATTCCCTCCGGATATGGTTTTTTGTTTAGGATATTTACCTTCTTTTATAATTTTGCCTTTAACGCCTCGGTTAATGCATCCACTTTCTGCGCCGCATCCTCCAGACTCGTTCCCTTCACTCCCATATAGAACTTGATCTTAGGCTCCGTACCGGATGGTCTTGCGCAGCACCAGGAATCATTTTCCAGATCAAAATAGAGAACATTGGAAGACGGAAGTCCTGTCTTGGATTCCGCTCCCGTAGCGAGGTCAACGACCTTATCTGCCTTATAGTCGCGGAACTGTTTTACCTTCAGTGCACCAAATTCCTTCGGCGGATTAGCCCTTAATTTTTCCATCATGGCAGCGATCTCTTCCAGACCTTCCTTGCCTTTTTTCGTGATGGCGTACTGTGTCTCTTTATAATAGCCATATTTCTCATACATATCGATCATCATATCCCACAGGGTGATGCCCTCCTTCTTGCAGTAAGCAGCCACCTCTGCCAGACACATCACCGCTACAACCGCGTCTTTATCCCTTGCGTGGGTTCCGGCAAGACATCCGTAGGACTCTTCCAGACCAAAGACATAATTGTTGCTTCCGCTCTGCTCAAACAACTTGATCTGTTCGCCAATATACTTAAATCCCGTCAGCACATCGATTTCCTTCACATGGTAAGCGTCCGTAATGGCATGCGCCATATTCGTCGTAACGATGGTGGTTACCAATGCAGGATTCTCCGGCATCGTGCCGGTCTTTGTCCTCTCGCGCAGGATATACTCCGCGATCAGCATACCGGACATATTGCCGGTAAACGGAACATATTCACCGGTCTTAGTATCCAGCGCATAGATTCCAAGACGGTCGGCATCCGGATCGGTTGCCATGACCACGTCCGCCCCCACTTCCTTAGCCAGCTTCAGCGCCAACGTAAATGCCTTGGGATCTTCCGGATTCGGATATTCCAATGTCGTAAAGTTCGGATCAGGATTCTCCTGCTCAGGAACCACATAAACATTCTTAAAGCCAAGCTCCTTTAAGATCCTGCGGACAGGGATGTTACCTGTTCCGTTAAACGGGGAATATACGATCTTAATATCATCCGCCACTTCCTTGATCACATCCGGGTGGATGATCTGCTTCTTTAATTCTTCCATATAAGCATCGTCGATCTCTTTGCCGATCACTTCATACAGTCCCTGTTCCATGGCTGCTTTCTTATCCATGGTCTTTACCGTATGATAATCGGTAACTGCCTTTACCTCGGCAATGATCTCCTCATCCTTCGGCGCTGTTACCTGTGCGCCATCTTCCCAGTATGCCTTATATCCGTTATACTCAGGGGGATTGTGGCTTGCCGTCACTACAATACCGGAGATACAGCCCAGCTTACGGAGCGCAAAGGAAAGCATGGGCGTAGGTCTTAAGGATTCAAATACATATGCCTTGATGCCATTTGCCGCCAGACAAAGCGCCGCCTCATCCGCAAATTCCGGCGACATCCTTCTGGAATCATATGCGATCGCCACACCCTTGGAAGCGCCGCCCTGCTTGATGATATAGTTCGCCAGTCCCTGTGTAGCCTTTCTTACGGTATAGATGTTCATGCGGTTCGTACCTGCGCCGATCACGCCGCGAAGACCACCGGTACCAAATTCCAGTTCCTTATAAAAACGGTCCTCTACTTCCTTTGTATCATTGCGGATCGCAAGAAGTTCATCCTTTGTCTGCTGGTCAAAATAATCATCCTCCAGCCAGAAGTTAAATTCTTCCATAAAACCCATGTGTTTAGCCTCCTTGAATATTTATAATATGTGTTTGTATTGCATAATTGCAAAATATATTTGCAAATCTTTCTTGTACGATTTACTTGTATAATTTACTTGTCCGATTTACATAACTCCTTATTCGCCTATTCATGTTCCAAAAACATCATAAATGAAATCATTTTTGGAACATGAATAGGCGAATTTCGAGTTATGTAAATCTCATAAGAATGTTTTAATATATTTTTAATGTTTTTATATATTTTTTTATATTTTAAAAATTTAATCATAGAAAATTTCAGTTATCGTAGTTTTGGTAAAATTATCCAAGAGATTATATGCAGATATTTTACTACATATTTGCTATGATTTCAAGGAGTAGTCGCTCCGGTCCAACGAAAAATTCACATTATAGAAAGGATCGCCCTGATCGATCAGTTCGCCCCAACGCTGGCGGAAAAGCTCGCACTCCTTTTCATATCGTTTTGCGCCTTCCCCGGAAAGGTCGGAGCCTCTGGAATTGGACTCATAATGATATAATTCCGCAAATGGCGTCCAGATATTCCAAAGTCCCATCTTTCTGAGTTTCAGACAGAAATCTACATCGTTTAACGCAACGGCAAAGGTCTCGTCCAATCCGCCGACTTCATCCCACAAGGATTTTCTGACCATCAGGCAAGCGCCTGTCACTGCCGTAACATCCTGTGCGTAGCAAAGCCTGCCCATATAACCAAGGTTGTCCTTTCCTACCCGGTAATGGGTATGTCCTGCCGTCCTGTGGACGCCGAGTCCTAAGACAACGCCCGCATGCTGGATCGTATCATCCGGATAATATAGTTTTGCACCCACCGCGCCCACATCGCTGCGCTGCGCGTACATCAAAAGCTCCTCCATCCAGTTGACGGTGATCACCTGGGTATCATTATTTAGCAAAAGAAGATATTTTCCTGTTGCGTATCCAGCGCCAAAATGATTGATTTTGGCATAATTAAATTCCCCTTCATAAGTAACCACCCTGATCCTCGGATGCGCCTCAAGTTCCTTATAATAAGCGAAGATTTCCGGCTCCACACTATTATTCTCCACAACAATGATTTCATAATCAGCATATGTGGATCTTTCTAAGATCGATTGGATACACCGCTCTAGATCTGCTTTATGATCTTTATTAGGTATGATAATAGAAATCTTATCGTCCGATAAGATAGGATATTTGATCCTGAAGATCGTCTCAAAGGCTCTGGTGGATGAGATCTCAAAATATTCATAGCCCTTATTGGTCAGATAATCCGCCACTGCCCGCTTAGCGGCGTCGATGGCATAAGATTTGGCGTTAATATCAGAGGCAACACTGCCCTTATGGGAACGCCAGTAATATAAAAGTTTCGGTATGTGGACGATATGCTTTGCCCGCGCAGTCAGTCTCAGGATCATATCGTGATCCTGGCTGCCGTCATACTGTGAACGGAACAGCTCTGTAGAATCCAATAGTTCTCTGGAAAATACCGAGAAATGACAGATATAATTATTGGCACAGAGATTATCCGGAGAATAATCCGGTTTAAAATGAAGCGTGATCATATTGTCAATGGAACTGCCGTGAAATGTACATTCATCGCAGTAGATATAATCGGCATCCTTTTCACAGATTGCCTGCATATAGTAGTATAACACAGACGGATGCAGCACATCGTCATGATCAAACAGACCGATATAACTGCCTGTCGCCATTGCGCAGCATTCGTTGGTATTGCCTGCGATTCCCAGATTATTCTCCAATTTGCGGTATTTGATACGCTGATCCTCCGCCGCGTAGTTCCGGCAGATCTCCCCCACAAAAACATTCTCCCCATCGGAACCGTCCGCCAGACAGAGTTCCCATTTCTCATAAGTCTGCGCCTTCACGGACTCGATCATATCACGTAAAAACTGCTCCGGCGTATTGTACAGCGGCACCAGAATAGAAAAAGTCACATCTTTGGAGAAAACAGTCTCTCTCTGCCTTGCCGCTTCCTCCGGTGACGGAAAACTTGCTGTCCCATGCTGCTTTCTTGCCGCAAGCTCGATCTTCTTTGACTTGGCTTTTCGGGCAATCCCTCTCGGACCGCCAAGATTGCCGATCCTGTTCTTTTGCCGGATCCCCCAATGCATCATGACGCGCAGCGGTTTGCTTGCCTTCCAGAGCGGATTATTTTTGATCCGCTTGATCTGCCTGTCTTTTTCTTCCGCTTGCGCTATGGCGTCCGCCAGCCTGCCGGACAATACGACACTTTTCTTTTTTTCCAGTTTATATGCTGCTTTATATTCTTCGATTCCCCAGTCTTCCATATTCTCGGGAAGCATTTTCTTTTCTTCCATCAATCCAGATTCCTCGATGCTGCTTTCATTTATCTTGCGGTTATCACGCCAGTCTTTAATGATATTATAACCTCTTCGCATCAAATCCACAACAAAATTAAACAAGGATTTTAACTTTCCGCCTGCATGGTATGACATAACGGAAAATATAAAATCCTCTAAGACTTCAGCTTACATGATATTAATATCCAGCTTGCGGATCTTTTCCAAAAGAATATCCTCTTCTGTCTGCGGATCTGAGGATGCATCAATTTGCCTGCGGATCTCCAACATCTCCTGATCCGTCCGGGATATGACCTCTGCACACTCTGCCAGTTTATCAACGATCTCCTGCTGGTTCGGGATCTCCTGCTTATATTTCATCTGATGCTCCAAACTCGCCCAGAAATCCATGGCAATGGTCCGGATCTGTATTTCCACAGCCATCTCCTTGCGCTGCTCCGAAAAAAACACAGGCACCTTGACGATCAGATGAAGACTTCGGTATCCGTTTGGCTTGGGATTCTCGATATAATCCTTCCGTTCCACCAGCGTGATATCATCCTGTTTCAACAGTGCTTCTGCAATCGTATAGATATCATCAATGTATGGGCAGACCACACGGATTCCTGCTACGTCATGGACATATTCTTCAATACTTTGCAGCGTAAGTCCCTGATTCTTCCGCATCAGCTTTTCCATGATACTGGACGACTTCTTCAGACGGGAGGTGATAGATGTGATCGGGTTGCGTCTGTAACGCACATTATATTCCGTATCGAGTATTTCCAGTTTTGTCCTGATCTCCTGAATCGCACAGGCATACATCATCATCAGCTCTTTATAATCTACAACCGATCCTGCAAAACGCATGGCCTGATGAAATAGCGCATTGACCGCCGGGTTATTATCTGATATCTCCAATCCGAACAGATTTTCTTCCATAATGTTCCTCCATTTTAACCGTACTTTCCAATATTCTGACACGTACGCCATGATGTGCGCCGCCTTTATGCGGCGCCACAGATATCATAAAATAGAAATGTTTATAAATTGCTTCCATTATGTTAAAAATTTATGAACTTACCAATAACGAAACGCTTCCCAATGCTCCAACAGAACCTCTACAAATCCCATTCCCATGGCAAAAAATATCAGAACAAGCATGAGAATGATTGCAGCCACATCATATTTGAATTCTGCTTCATCCTTCCTACTGCCCCACAGGATCTCCAGTCCTAACATAATAAATATACAGGGCCAAAACCGGAAAATCATGATATATTCCAGCTCCGGCAGAAAGGTATGCGCCAAAAATAACAGTCCAGCAGTTACCAAAGTCACGCCAAATGTAATTGTCCCGATCCGATGAATCTTTTTCATAGTTAACCTCCAAAGATTTTATTTGCTACTGACCTTGTACGCTCCCATCATCCAGCTGCTTCTTCTTTCCACGGATCATATAGATGCCGAGGACAATGACTGCAATGCTAAACGCAACTCTTGGAAGATAGTAAAAAATAAAGTCATTCAGAAGCACACGAACCGCCTGCGGAAAATATTTCGCTGCACCATAATAAAATGCCTTTAAAAGTCCGCTGATACCTATTAAGATCAATATGACCGCTGCCACTTTACGGTATGTCCCTGTAATCATCATTTTTTCATCTTCCTTTCCTGCAAATGGAAGCAGATATGCATCCTTTACCTCAAAAAATGCTTCATCCGGCAGTCCGGCAAGATTGTGTACGTGAAAAAAGCTGTAAAACCACACTATCGTGGCAATCAAGATCATAAGATCATACACTCCCATAGAAGCCATCATCAATGTCAGAAAAAAGCAGCTCATCAGACTGACGCCCATTTTCATAAATCCCATATACATCTCTCCTGCTCCCGGCAGCAACGAAAATATAAAAGTTAAAAATTTGTTTTTCTTTTTAGTCATATTATTTAATCCTCCTTTTGATTTCTAAATTATTTAATTATTTCATGAAACCAATGCTGAATGTCATTTCCGGCTTCGTTCGTACTTTCCTTACCGGAATCGTCAGCGTTCTGTTCTGCTCCTTCCTCTCTCGGCTCCTCCAGCCAACTGATGCTAAAAAAAGATTTCCCGAGACCCTGCCTTGTCAATGCATCCAGTTCCTCCTCCATGGCACGCCGGGCATTGACTCTGTTTATGGTCTCTGTCCTGTCCTGAATCTGCGCCTGTTCTCTATCCGCCGCTCTGTCACGCATCCGTTCCAGTTCCGCCTGCGTGGACTTTTCCATATAGTCCAACGACTGTGCTTTATCCATCACCGGTAGGGTAAGAATCAAAATAACCGCAGCCGCAGCTGCCGCCATGATCTTAATGCTGTAGGTAAATAACTGCATCCCTGTGGATGTCTTTTGAGCGCTCCTGTCATATGCTTTTGCTTTATCAAGGATCATGGGTTTTAAATATTCCGGTGCCTGACAAAGTGGTTCCGCTTCTATGTCTTTTATCATCTGATCCAATTCTTCATCACTAAGATATTCCCATTCCATACTGCTCTCCTTTCCATCTTTCTACCCGGAATCCATGGAAGCTCTGTGCCCCATAGATCCCCCACCGTTCCCACGGTTTCCTGAATCTGTATATTGTTCTCTCAGCATGGCTCTGGCACGATAGATCTGCGTCTGGACCGTCTTAATATTCTTACCGGTCAATCCGGCGATCTCCGCCGCCTTCTTTCCTTCTATAAAAAACATAATGGCGATCCCGTCATAAGGCGGCGACAGACTGCCGCATCTTATCTTCAATTCATGATAGGCGTCCTTTTCCAAATATGCTTTTTCCGGCTCACTATCATCGGAAGGCTGCATATCCAGCATCTCTTCGGTGGAAGGGACGCTTCTTCGCTCCGCCTGTTTCATATAATCAATGCACTTATTTGATGCAATACGGCACAGCCACGCTTTTTCATTCGTTCCGTCAAATCGATCCAAATGACGAAACGCTGCTAAGAAGGTATCCTGTGCCAGATCTTCTGCCGCAAAGTAATCCTGCGTCATCTTCACACAGACAGAAAATATCAGATGCTGATACTTCTCAATCATCTGCGTCAGACGCTCATTGGAATCCACATCCGTTTCCTCCCGCTTTCCTCTTCTCACAATATATAACGAATCATACTTTTGAAATCCTTCATTTATTTTAAAATTTTTAAAATTATTTTATCCCATAATAAATGCGGCTATTACGTTTCAATAGCCGCATACATATTTTCATTATGCTTATCCTGCCTTTGTTTCTGCGCCGTTCTTTCACCGCATCACAATGTCCGTATTTACATTTTATTCATGGTGTAGCTGCCGCTGGCATTCCTAAACGCCTGTTTTGCGGTGACAAAAACTGCAAAAGCCGACAGACAATATCCCATGCCCAGATCCTTTATATATGCCAACTTAAAGTCGTCATTACTCATAAATATTGACCAATTTCTGTTGATCTCCGCAAATGACATATGCTGTGCTTTTGCAGCATAAAAATACATCGCCAGACGTATAGAAAACTCATTTGCCAGAAAGACCATAACGATGGTGATCAGAATACATACCACCACGCCCTTTCTGTCCACATTTTTTCCAAGTATGGAATATCCTTTCATTGCACCCAAAAATATGGCTATTCCCGCCAGACCCGCAATTACACCTATCTGATAGATAAGTACCCACAAAGCAACGCCGAGCAGAGAACCGATCAGTGCCCCAATAATGCCCAATGGCAGATTGGAGTCAACGCTTAATTTGCTCTGGCGTTCCGCCTCCATCTGATTCATCGACTGCCTTGCGCAGGCAGAGCAGAGAAAATGCGGAGCGCCATTGACTTCATAGCTGCTGACATCATATTCGGCACCACACAGCTGGCATCCGGTACCCGCTCCTTCCGCCTGTAGAAATCCTATCAGATGATTTATCACCGAATCGATCATCGGTATTGTGTTCTTCGCAAGATTAGCCGGC
The DNA here is from genome assembly GCA_002478505.1 of Lachnospiraceae bacterium UBA7481. Lineage (GTDB taxonomy): Bacteria > Bacillota > Clostridia > Lachnospirales > Lachnospiraceae > NK4A136. Next base: position 15,717 of record DLOP01000036.1, on the reverse strand, counting down.
ATCAGCCTCACCTCGACCACATGATCCGTGACATTTGTTTGGGAAACCTTTTTTTCTGCAATCTTTAACTGGTTCAAGACGCCATACGCCCTGTTCTTAAAGCTGTTCAGATCCATATTTTCCGCAAGCTTGTAATTGATGCGGATCAGAAATCCCTGATTCATATGTACCGTCACATAATATCCCTTATACATACCGCATACCATATACGGCGTTCTGGTCATATTCCCATCCGCCAGTATCTTATCCATAATTCCCGCCATGTTTTCAATTCTCCTCTTATCTTTTTTCAGTTAATTGCGCAGCCTTATCCTGCAAAAACATGCCCCGTCAAGTTATGTCCTGTCAAACCATATTTTACTTTACTATGATTATGAAAAGCATCAGCCGGGTATGTCCATCTCACTGTTTCGCATTTACCAATTATGATCTTTATTTTTGAATATTTTAGCACAAATCTTCGGCAAAATCTACCCCCACTCGATAACCACATCTTCTGTATTCCATACATTATTCCTTTTCCCTAACGATAGAAACAGTTCTGTCCTTCAGTTCCGGCGTGCTTTTCAGAATCAGCTTTTCCCCATACTGAACCAGCGGTCTGCCGCCTGAACGGGGACAGAACAGGTATCCCACCTGATACTCCCCGTCCTGTATATCCTGCACTCTGATCCTGACCACAAATCCGCACAATGCGCCATGCGGCTGCTCCTTCAGTATCTCTGCCGCGTCAGGGCGCAGCTTATCAAATATCTCCAGCTGCTCCGCCATACCATCCTGCCCGATCAACATAAGCGACCTCTCGTATTCCGCCATATCCCGGTCATTCAACGCACACCAGCCTTCTAATTCCAACACCATGGAATCTTCCTCAAAGAGATCCCTCTGCCGTATCCGCGCCTCGTCCAAATGATACTGATTCCATAATCCTTTCCGGGCAAGTTTACGAAACAGGCTGTTCTTCGTTTCTTCGAGGCAGTCTATCGGCTGTCTATGACTAAACCTGTCACTTTGCTCATGCTCATATTGCATCTCTACATGATAATCCGCATCCAGACGCTCCTGTACCAGATGTCTGCTATAAAATGGATCTTTCCCGTACAGTTTGGAATGCCGTTGGTAAAGCTTCTTTCTCTCCTGCAGCAGCCTTTTTTCCTTCGCTGCCTCCCGGTCGCTTCCCCGGCTGTAAGATTCATGATGGAACAGCATCACATCATTTCTGACCAGATTATAATATCCCTTTTCATATAGAGAAAAGCAGATATCCACATCATTATATGCCACAGCAAGTTCCTCGCAGAACCCGCCGACCTCGTCATATTTTTTCCGTTCTACCGCCATACAGGCTGCCT
>DLOP01000036.1:14123-14313 GCA_002478505.1 Lachnospiraceae bacterium UBA7481 | reverse complement strand
CCCAGCTTGTGCGCCGGTCCGACCTTCATATTGGCAACGCCCGCATGCTGGATAATCTTAGAATCCGGATAATAAAGCTTTGGCCCCACTGCACCGGTATGGGGCTGTAGCGCCTGCTCCGTCAGGATCGTCATCCACTCTTTTCCCTGCACTTCAATATCATCATTAAGAAAAAGAAGGACATCCCCTT
>DLOP01000036.1:13736-14076 GCA_002478505.1 Lachnospiraceae bacterium UBA7481 | reverse complement strand
AAATGCATCTGTTCCTGCATGGATCGGATGAGGCTTTGGTTTTCCGGAGCGCTCCCGTTATCTACGACGATCACTTCATAGGCAGGATATTCCGTCACCTTATAGATCGCGTCTAAGCACTGTCTTAACAACTCCGGATGATCTTTGGAGGGAATGATCACCGAAACCAGCTTTTCCCCGTCTGGCATCGGGTATCTGACATGTACTACATCAAACTCCGCGCAAGTTTCCCGTACAATCCCGGAAATCTGCTCTTTGCTCTGCTCCTGATTTTCCTGTCCCTCCTTCATCATATCCGTTACATCCCTATGGTATAATATCCTGTCAATATGTCCGAAGG
>DLOP01000036.1:1698-13689 GCA_002478505.1 Lachnospiraceae bacterium UBA7481 | reverse complement strand
ATGCTTCTCCCGCTTCCTTCAAGGCAGTCCCGGATATGCTTTCCTTTCTTTCATCCGACAGTTTTCCGAAAGCGGCTGTTTCCCCCAGCTTTTCCGCCGCTTTCTTAAGCAGTGATACCCTCAAGGCAATCATATTGCCGATATATAGGCACCGANNGGGCAGGAATGAATCGTATCCGGCGACCAATCCGGCTTAAACCATGGATTCTGCCGCTTCTGATCTTTCCCGTTCCATTCATCCTCATCCCCATATACGGCTTCCGCTTCCGGATGCGCTTCAAAATATTCTCTAAGCCGATATTCTGCCTGTTCCGCAAGCCTGCCTTCCGCGCCGGTCAGGATCACATACTGCACGTCTTCATCCAATTCCTGTAAAAATACTGACAGTGTTTCCGCAAATGCACTGATCGGGATCGGAGTCTGCGACGAAAAAATCCCCTCCCATGGCTGTACGGCAAAACAGACATCCTCTGTCCTCTGAACAGAGATTTCCCCTTCCCATTTTGCGATCCACTGTTCATAGGGCTCGGTCTGACGCCTGTATTCTTTTTCATATTCCTCGATCCACTGATCTTTATGGTTCTTCTTTTTCAATAATAATTCTCCATTTCAATCCGCAACCACCAATGTCTGCTCCGCCCTGTTACATAACCGCTGTCTGGAATAACTGCATTTTGCCTCCATCCAGATCTCATAGGTGTCAGGCGGCAGCATATTCTGCGGAATCCTTGCTACAAAACCGGACAGCTCCACATGCTTTTCATTCTCAATCGTCTTACCGACATCGGGACGCAGCCTTCTTATCGCCGGAATCTCATAGCAGCCCTGCCGGCCTTTTAAGATCATCCGATACCGGTAATCGCAGCTGTCCAGACCACGCACATGTGCATGGAGATCGATCAGATAGCCCGGCGTCTCCCCCTGTCTGGCCAACAATTCCCTGTCCGCTGCATCCACCTGAATGATCAGCGTCTCATTCATATCATCTCCGGGATACTCCTCTGCAGTTTTCCGGGATAATTTTTTCACCCCACTGACCGGCGTGATATTGCGGTTTTCATAAGGGAGCGTACATTCATAAGCTTCGCTGGCTCCGGTCAAATGCCTGCTATAGAACGGATCATAATCATAATATCCGGGGCTGCGCCGATACAGCGTTTTCCGCTCTGCTGCCAGCCGTTCTTTTTTGGCCGGATCCAGATGATCATTTCCCCGGGATAAGGATTCATGATGATACAGAATCAAATCGTTTCGGACAACATTGAACATTCCCATCTGATGCAGCCGGAAACACAGATCCACATCATTATAAGCAACCTTCAGTTCCTCGGCAAAACCGCCCGCCTGAAGGAATTTTTCTTTCGAGATCATGAGACACGCAGCAGTTACGCCGATCACATCCCAGATGCCCCGGTTTCTCCCGTAATAGTATTCCATACGGTCATCGTACTTTAAAAGCTTATGGGCGGGTCCCTCATACATATTGGTGATACCGGCATGCTGGATCAGCGTAGTATCCGGATAAAGGAGCTTTGCTCCCACCGCTCCCACATGGGAAATGGCGGCAAACTCCAGCATCTTTACAAGCCAGTCACCGCTTAAGATCTCCATATCATCGTTTAAGAACAGATAATAATCCCCGCCGGCAAGACCGGCCGCCAAATTGCACATTTTGGAAAAATTAAACTCCATGGGCCGGTATTCATAGCGATACCCCCATTCTTCCGCATATGCTTCATACAATCTGCGGTTTTCCGGTTCACTCCCATTATCTATGACAATGATCTCATATGTCAGAACCTCTTCTCTTCCCTGTCTGTCCTTTGTATCCTCTGTTCCATCCTCTATGATTCCTTTTTTACTATGTTTACAGATGGATTCCACGCATCTGCGCAGGATCTCAGGATGATCCTTGGAGGGAATCAGGATACTGATCTGATGACGTTCATGACATACCTTTTTTCTCTCCTTATACGCCAGCCAGCGCCCCAGCTGTTTGGCATGCTTTTCAGACAGCCGCCGACATATCCGGTCCAGCAGCAGTCCTTCCTCCTCACCCGTTTTCTGTATGGGTTCTGCATTTCCGCTGCCAATCAGCTTATGATACATCACTACATCCATCAATGCAGCCGGTTCCTGTGCCGTCAGCAGCAATACGGCAGTATACAGTATCTCCCAAATGACTTTTTCCGGTTCCGCATTCTCTGCCTGTCCTGCCGTGAGAAACATTTCATGAAGATCCTGTATCGCCCTTCTAAACATCCCTGCCCTGACTGCAAAACACTCTCCAAAATAAAAGAATGATGCCAGCGTATCAGGTGACCATTCCGGCAGGAAACAGGGATTGCTCCGTCTTCCATGATGGTCGATCTCATCCCTATGAAAGTAAACGACCTGCGTCTTTGGATGCTTCTGAAAATATTCCTCCAGCTTAGGCAGATGACCCGCCGACAGTCTGCCGCCCTCCACCGCAAAAAGAAGATAATCCTCTTCCGGAACACTGCTGTACATCTGATCAGTAAATAAATTCATTGAGAGGCGATCCTGACATAAAATCGCAGTATGTCCATAGGATTTCATCCATGCCGCGCCATCCGTCCTACCGCTGCCTGCCGTTCCCGCAAGAGTCTCCGGCAGGATCCAAATCATATCTCCTGAAAGTCCGGCTTCATAAATACGCAGAAAAGCCGCATAGGAATCCTTTTGCAGCTTTAACTCTTCTTCGTATTTTCTTTCCTGCTGTTCATGCAGCTCTTTCTGTATCAGCCGTTTCAGTGTATCTCCCATACTCCCTCAGTTCTTCCACTTCCATCTGCCCGTAAAACGGGAAACCGTATCAGTATCCAATTTCGTAATATGATACCTCAGATCAATCAAGGATGCCCCGCCGGTATATCTGCAGTCGATCGTAAAATTAGGGTCCTCATCCTGAAACAGATAAACCTGTGGCGCTATCTCAATGCCATTATGCATCAGGCGCTTCCATGGGTAATCTGCCGCCTGCTTTCCGTTTCCTCCTGACATTTCCGGCATATCTTCCTCCGAAACTGCCGCCGTGCCGCTTTCCTGATAGCAGCTAATTTCTTCAAACGTGATCAGACAGGCATATCTTGACGGATCAAAGCGCAGACTCTTTATTCCTTCCGCTATGACCAAGGATACACGGAGCGTCTCCCCATCCTCCTGCAGCGGCTCCATCCATTCGGACGCATCTTCTGAAAATCCTTCTCCCCGATTCCAATAGATCTGTACCCGTCCTGCTGCCTCCTGATTCTGATAGATCTCCACTGCATCCCGAAGCGGCAGCACCTCATGGTGAATGGAATCGCGCATCTGGCTCAATGACATCCTCTCTCCCGTGACCTTCATCTGAAACCGCAGTTCCTCTTCCCGAAAGGCTTCCGACCGGATCCCTTCCAGCCCCAGCCGGGCGGCCATACCGTCAATGCTGCACGCCCTTCTTTTCTCACTTCCCATACAATAACAGAGCAGCGCACGATATGCCACCTGATCCGGCGGAATCAATTGATCATAGGTCCATTCATAATCAATCAGCTGCCAACGCTCCCCATCGATCAGCAGATTCGAAAAAATAAGATCATAATCCGTCACCTGCACTTCCGCACGATAACGGACCAATTCCAGATACTTCTTTAAAAGACCGTAAAATGCCTCCATATCCTGCCGTTCCAGACAATCATCCAGCCTGGATTCCAACGTCTCTCCCCGCAGATACGGGAAACTAAGATACGATGCCCCCCGATGATCACCCGCCAGTTCACAGGGACAGATCAAAAGACCGCTTCCGTCAAAACGCTGTTTTAATTTCTCTCCGGCATCAAATATCTTCTGAAGGTGCGCTTCCGCTTCTTTTGTCAACGCATGTTTTTCCACCTGCATCTGTCCGGATGGAAGTCTGACGATATCTGTCCGGATCGCATATTCCTTCGCCCGGTCATTGGAATACTTTGTATAGGCAATATCCTCCTCTTTTCCGATCAACAGCAGATAGGAATTGGAAAAAAACGGGAACCCCCCTTCCCTGATAATGCCGTCAAAAGCATTCTTCTCATCAAACAATAACAGTCTGGAACGATCCATATTACGCAGATTCGTTGTAAGCTCACCGGGATTCGGCAGCCTACTGTCAGAATAAAGCGTCGTCATAAATTTATAATCGGGATACGGATAGTAAAAAGAATATTCACTGATGCCGCATTCTTTACAAATCTTTTCCAGTCCATTTCTGCCAAATGTCCGCACCATACCGGTTGTGACTATGTCGCTGCCTTCCTCCCCGCCAATCGGATAATCTTCGATCCCGGAAAAATAATCTCCCAGATGATCCTCCCGGCAGCCCGCAAAATATTTTAAACCATATTTATTTTCTATGGCTATAACGATCTTTCCGTCCGGCGCCAGATGCCTTCTGATGATATTTAAAAATTCGGTATATGGCGATTCGCCACCGATATAGCCTTTGGCATATTCAAAGACTCCGATCAGAAAAATGTAATCATAATCCTGCTCTAAAGAAGGCTCGATATCCTTAAAATTTCCCACCTTGATCGTTATGTTTCCCTTCTCGCAATTACGATATGCATTGATCATACTCCGCTTCTTGGAAAGATCAATACAGGTAAGCTCTTTGCATTTATCCGCCAGTGTGCCGGTAACCGCCCCGCAGCCCGAACCAATCTCCAAACCTTTCGCGCCGGGTCTTATGGGAAGCCACTCAATGATATTGGCGCGAAGCGGCGATAAATGATAAAGAATCTCCCAGGTATTCTTCTCCTCAATGATCCTACCGTATTCTTCCCGTCCATGGCGCATTACGATCTCCAGAAGTTCATCCTCCGCCGCGCCGTCGCAGTAGTAATCCTCATCCGGATAAAACTCCAGATCCAGCGTCACATTGCCAATTTTCTCTATGCGGTTTTCCTGATTTACACCGTCCATTGAATCCCTCGCCAGTCGTCAATATTTTTATCTGTCTTTCACCTGTACTGCGGAATTCATATCATAGAATCCCACCGTATTCTTATCCGAAATCACAGTAATATTCAGGATATCATACAACCGGTGATATACCGTGAATGTGTCCTCTTCATATCCGGTCACACCAAAAGACAGGAGATACTCGCCCCCCTGCAGATCCATCTTCTGGGTAAAGGTGATCTCCTTCTTCTCCCCTGCCTTACAGCCGTCTAAAAACGCTTTTTCAAACATGGTATTGGTTCCCGTGATCTCCGTCCCCTTAACATTCTTAAACGTAAAAGCAAAGATCGGCGCGGCAACGTCCTCCATGATATCCACTTCCATATGGATGGTAAACTCCGTCCCCTTGATAATGGCATTGGAAGTCTTTCCCTGCTCATCTGTAACAAAAAATCCCGTAATGACCGCCTTTTTTGAACCATACTCCAGCATCTCCGGATTTTCACCGGCGGCATTTTTCTTCTGCGCCGCCGTCCGTACCTCGTCATTTTCCAGAAGGTCGATCTCTGCTGACGTCTCTTCTTCCAAAACATCCTCTCCGGCATGGTACTGTCCTACCAGAACCTGCTTATAGATATCGATCATCTCTTTCGGCGTGCCTTCCCCCAGTTTCATTCCTTTATTTAACAGCACAACCCTGTCGCAATATTTCGATATGCTGGATAGATCATGACTGACGAAAAGGATCGTCTTTCCCATTTCCTTAAACTCTTCAAATTTATGATAGCATTTTGCCTGAAAAAACACATCGCCTACGGACAGCGCCTCATCTACGATAAGGATCTCAGGCTCGATATTGATGGCGACTGCAAACGCCAGTCGGACAAACATACCGGAAGAATAGGTCTTGACCGGCTGATTCACAAAATCCCCGATATCAGCAAATGCCAGAATATCATCCATCTTTGCCTTGATCTCCGCCTCTGAAAAACCGATCATCGTGCCATTCAGATAAATATTCTCGATTCCGGTATATTCCATATTAAAACCTGCGCCCAGCTCAAGCAGCGCAGAAATACGCCCATTGACCGTCACCGTTCCGCCGCTGGGATTTAAAACCCCGGTAATGATCTTTAAGATCGTGGATTTACCGGAACCATTGGTGCCAATGATTCCTACGGTTTCTCCCTTCTTAATGTCCATCGACACATCCCTCAGGGCATAATGCTCCGTATGCCGGGGCTTTCCGGTAAGATGCAGCGCCTCCCTGACACGGTCCGCATTTCTCTCATACAATTTATAGATTTTTGTGAGATCCTTAACCTCGATCGCAAGCGTCTCATCCTTGCTTATAGCCATGCTTCCTTCAACCTCCAGATTTTTGGGGTGCTCCGCTGCTTTTATCACAACTGTTACAGCACATCCGCAAAGTGTACCTTCAGACGTTTAAATACCAATGCTCCCATACCGAATAATACCGCTGTTACGATCCAGAAGTACATCGTTGAATAAAAATCCTGCCAGAACCATACCTTCTCAAATAATGCGCTCCGATATCCGTTGACCACATAATAGACCGGATTGATCTTAAACAGGATCTGAAATGGTTCCCATCTGCCCTTCAGCATCGGAATATCCCAGAGGATCGGCGTTGCCCACATCCCCACCTGCAAAAGGATATTGATGATCTGAGTCAGATCCCGGAAAAATATGACCACGGCACAGGTCGCATAGCTAAGCGCCAGCACAAAGAAAAACATGCATAAACTGAAATAAGGGATCTGCAATAGGTAAAGATCTGCCGTATATCCGTATGCAAAGTAAAGAATGATCATCACAAGCACGAAAAAGATATGAATAAAGGTGGCGCCAATGATCTTAATGATCGGAAGGATGCTGATCTTAAACACTACCTTTTTCACCAGATAATTATATTCTAACAGCGCTTGTGTTCCATGTACGATCGCCTCAGAAAAATAAAACCACGGCACCAGCCCGGCAGTCAGCCACAGAACATAAGGTGCCTGGATACCACTGGCAAGCAGAGTTGATTTATTCTGAAAAACAACCTCAAATACAAAATAATACAGAACCACCGTAACCACCGGCTGCAGCATCGCCCAAAGCATACCCATATAAGAGCCGGCATATCTGGTATTAAAATCATTCTTTGCCAGCTTCCAGATCAGCCGCCTGTTCTGATACAGCTCCTGCGGAAGAATCATCAGCTTGTCATACAATATGATACAGACAATCAGCGCCACCAGGATAATGGCGCATGCTATAATTTTTTTTATTAATTCTTCCTGCGGATCAGCCAATGGGTTGTGATGAAAGATCAATATCAGGCTTCCGATCAACGCCACCAGTGTAACAATCGAAATTCCCACAGGCTTTGAAATCAATGGTTTCACAAAATTCCTCCAACTACCCTTTGATGATGGGACCTATTACTCCTAAGGAAATGCTTTCATCTGCGTTTCCCTATCTTAAATTACGGTCCTTGCAATACGCCGAGAACGATCCCCACTTAGTATCCTTTTCCGAGATGATCAGTTCCATTCCCTCCGGGATCGGCCATTCTACTCCAATCTCCGGATCCTGATAGAACAGACCACCCTCATCATTCGGATGATAAAAATCAGAACATTTATAAGTAAATTCCGCATAATCGGAAAGCACTAAAAAGCCATGTGCAAATCCCTTCGGAATAAAAAACTGCTTTTTATTCTCCGCTGACAGAAGTACGCCATGCCATTTACCAAATGTCTTTGAGCCTTCCCGCAGATCGACAGCAACATCGTAAACCTCTCCGCTGACCACACGCACCAGTTTATCCTGGGGATAATGAATCTGAAAATGAAGCCCCCTTAAAACACCCTTCTTAGATGCAGACTGATTATCCTGCACAAATACCTGATCAATGCCCGCCGCCTTGAAGTCTTCATAATGATAGGTCTCCATAAAATAACCCCGCTCGTCGCCAAAGACAGTCGGCGTAATGATCTTTAATCCTTCGATCTCGCATGTTTCCACTGTAATCTTACCCATAATGAATCATGACCTCCCTTGCTTTTCCGGCATTTTTATTTTTCTTAGCTTTTTAAGCTTTCTTAGTTTTCCATTATTTTTTATAATATTTATAATAATTAATATATTCTTAGAATATTTAAAACTTATTTAAAACTTATTTATAACTGTTTAATAACCATTAAACTGTGAAGTCCGGCTTACATAACTTTTTGTTTGGATATCTATGTGCGAACATCTATGTTATAACATAGATGTTCTAAAACACCATAAATGAAATCATTTTTGGCACATAGATATCCAAACCGCAAGTTATGTAAACCTCCTTCCAACTTTCCAACAATTTCCTACTCAATAAACATATTCATACGGCAATCTACTATTCCAGTAACCCAGTTGCGCAATATAGACATATATCACAAGCAGGGTGCTTGTACGCTCGTCGGCACTTAGATGACGTATTTTGGCATCTTAGTGCCGCTACAGAGCGTACGCAGCGGGAGCGTGCCCTGCGGTGATATTGTCTATGTTGCGCAACGGGAGCTATCTAATATAACTAAGATCCAGATCCACCCGTGTATTAATACCATCAATATGCCCGTTGGAAGTATATTGCCATATACTGTAATTACCTGTATATAACGGCGCTTCCCGGTATTCCGCATCCCAGAGTACAAACTCCTGCAGCTTTTCATCCTCCAGACGTTCATAATACCAGTTCCGACTGGCATAAACGCCTGCCTGATACCCCGCGTTCTGTATCGTCGTACAAAATGCCCGGCACACTGCAGTCCGATCCGCTGCGCCAAGCTGATCCGCCCTGCCATTGCCTCCTGCGCTCTCCGTATCAATAAATACCGGATAATCAAGTTCGTAATCCCGGCACAGAGATACAACCATGGAAGCCTCCTCCACGGCCTCTACTTCATTGACTGCCTGCGTAAAGAAATAAACGCCCACATCTATTCCTGCATCCTTGGCTCCTTGGATGTTTCTCAGAAAATAAGGATCCTCCACCAGACATCCTGTTGACGAACCGCGATAACCGCACCGGATAATGGCAAATGTCACGCCGCTTGCCGCCACTGCTTCCCAATCAATATCCTTCTGCCATTTAGAGACGTCGATGCCAAACGCAGCCTCCGTCGCTTCTAAAACCTCTGTCGTTTCCGATTCCTCAGCATCCGTGATAGCAGAAGCCTCCTTGGTGTCTTCTTTCTCAGCATTGATCTCACTCTCCTCATGAATATAAAATGAAATATCCTCAATCACCGTATATTCCAATTGATCTTTTACGGATACCCGCATCGGATCAAGCGGAACATCATATCCTTCTACCGCTTCTAACGAGACAAAATATTCTCCTGCCGTAAGATCCGGAATGTAAATGATACCATCCTGATCAAGGTCTTTATATTCTCCCTGATTTTGAACCGTAATATAGAAAGACTTTCCCCGTACTGCCTGTCCGCTCTCATCCACTACCGTGACACGGATATCCTTATATACGCTGCTGGCAAGAAGATAGAGCTGCGGCGTCTCCCTGACAATGATACCGGAAGCAAGCGTGGGATCCGGATCAAAAAATGTCTCATCACGCAAAAACGCGCGAAGCTCCGTATCGGAGTATGTTTCCGACAATGTATTCTGCGTCTGATCCGCAAAAGCTGCCTGCCCATTACCGACTGCCGCTTCTTCTTTTCGGTTTACATAAAAAACCATGGCAATCGCCAATGCTGCCACGCAGACAGCGATCACTATGGCCTGTGCCCGTAATTTAGAGTCCATTGGCTACCTCGACCATATACTTCCCATAATCCGTCTTCATCAACGGTTCCGCCAGCTTTAAAAGCTGTTCCTTATCAATAAAGCCTCTCTTATAAGCAATCTCCTCAATGCAGGAAATATAAAGACCCTGCCGTTTCTGAAATGCCGCCACAAAGTCAGCTGCATCCAAAAGAGAATCATGATTGCCGGTATCTAACCATGCAAAACCGCGCCCCAGCGTCTCTACCCTTAATGTTCCCCGTCGTAAGTATTCGTTGTTGATGCTTGTGATCTCGATCTCGCCCCTTGCGGAAGGCTTCACATTGGCAGCGATCTCTACCACGTCATTGTCATAAAAATACAGCCCCGGCACCGCATAATTACTCTTCGGGTGTTCCGGTTTTTCTTCGATGGAAATCGCCTTACCGTCTTCATCAAACTCTACTACGCCGTATTCCCTCGGATCACGTACATAATAACCAAAGATCGTTGCCCCGCTCTCTCTGGACGCCACACTGCGAAGCACCCGCGAAAAACTCTGCCCATAGAAAATATTATCGCCAAGGACTAAAGCAACGCTGTCTTTTCCGATAAAATCAGCCCCGATGATAAAAGCATCCGCCAATCCTCTCGGCTGTTCCTGCACGGCGTAAGAAAATGTCATGCCAAGCTGCTTACCATCCTCCAGAAGTTCTTTAAATACCGGAAGATCCCTTGGCGTGGAAATAACCAGCACCTCCCGGATTCCCGCCAGCATTAAAGTTGACAACGGATAATAAATCATCGGTTTATCATAAATCGGCATAATCTGTTTGCTGATCGCCTTTGTCAGCGGATAAAGCCTTGTTCCTGATCCGCCCGCTAAAATAATTCCTTTCATAAATAAACAAAACCTCGCTTTAATAAACGTTTTATTTAAAAGATTCCCTTTTATTTTAACATAAAACAGCGCAAAAGGGAACAGTCCGTTCAAAAACACGTTCTGCTCCCATTTTGTCCGTTTTATCTGTTCTTGTACATATCCTCGTAGTATTTTTGATAATCACCGCTGGTCACGTTCTTCATCCACTCCTCATGCTCAAAGAACCATTGGATCGTCAGCCTGATGCCTTCCTTAAACATGGTTTCCGGCTTCCAGCCGATCTCCTTCCCGATCTTATCCGGCGCAATGGCATATCTTCTGTCATGCCCTTTGCGGTCCTCCACATACGTGATCAGATCCTTCGTCACCAGCTTCTTTCTTTCATCGTCGTCCGGCAGCATTTCCTGCAGCGTCTCTATGATAATATGAATGATCTCGATATTTTGCTTCTCATTATGGCCGCCGATATTGTAAGTCTCAAATAATTTCCCCTGCTCCTGCACCATATCAATCGCCTTGGCATGATCCATGACATAAAGCCAGTCTCGCACATTTTTACCGTCACCGTACACCGGCAGCTTCTTCCCATGCAGCGCATTGTTGATGATCAGCGGGATCAGCTTCTCCGGAAACTGATATGGTCCGTAGTTATTGGAACAGTTTGTAATATTTGCCGGAAAATGATACGTATCCATATATGCCTTCACCAGCAGATCAGAGCTTGCCTTGCTTGCCGAATACGGGCTGTGCGGATCATAGGGCGTTGTCTCATAGAAAAACGCATTTTCATCATCCGGCAGCGACCCATAAACTTCATCCGTGGACACATGAAGAAATTTCTTTCCTTCCTTAAATGTTCCGTCCGGCTGCTCCCATGCCGCTTTGGCACAGTTTAACATGACCGCGGTTCCAAGTACGTTCGTCTGCACGAATACCTCCGGATTCTTAATGCTTCGGTCAACATGGCTCTCCGCCGCAAAATGAACTACCCTGTCGATGTCGTTCTCGGCGAAGATCCTGCCGATCGCTTCTTTATCACAGATATCCGCACGGATAAACGTGTAATTCTCCCTGTCCTCGACATCCTTAAGATTCTCCAGATTGCCCGCGTAAGTCAGCGCGTCCACATTGATGATCCGAATCTCATTATCATATTTTTCAAACATGTAATGAATGTAGTTCGAACCGATAAACCCAGCCCCGCCTGTCACCAGATACGTCCTCATATTAATTTTTACTCCTTTCTGTCATTGCAATATAGTATTTTAAATTTGTTTCTCTTTAGTATCCCAGATAACTGATATTCATATCCACCTTTCCGCTGATACCGCTGACAGTTCCCTTATCCGAGTACTGCCACATATCATAACGGCCATGGTAATCAGTCTGATCAA
>DLOP01000036.1:0-1532 GCA_002478505.1 Lachnospiraceae bacterium UBA7481 | reverse complement strand
TCCGTATCAATAAATACCGGATAGGAAATGCTGTAGCCTTTGATCAGACTGATTACCATGGACGCTTCCTCCACAGCCTCTACCTCGTTAATTGCCTGCGTAAAGAAGTATACGCCGACTTTCAACCCTGCCGCGGTTGCGCCCTGAATATTACGCTTAAATGTCGGGTCCTCTACTAATACGCCGGTGGAAGACCCACGATAACCGCATCGGATAATGACAAAGCTGATACCGGAGTTTTTCACTGCATTCCAGTCGATGGAACCATTCCATTTGGAAACGTCGATTCCCAAAACACCATTGTTGTTCATGGCAAGTATACCTTCGTTATTAAAGTGATACTTAATGCCCTGAATGATCTGATCGCCTGTCACCTTATTGTGGTTCTTATCATAATAGTAAACATTGCCATTGATCGTCTGCCATCCCGTATAGATGTATTCTACATCCGCCTTGATATAAAATGCAGACGCTTTGTAGTAATCCGCATAAGTTGCCGCTACATATTTACCGGAAGAATCCTTGACATAGATCTGGTTGCCATTCTTATCCACTAACTTACTGGTGGTATCCTGTTCCGGATTAGCAACGACCTTAACGGTACATTCCACTGATTTAGTATTGCCCGCAGCATCCTTATAGGTCACCGTGATCTTGGCTGTTCCATTGGCAACCGCAGTCACCTTTCCTGCTGCGTCAACCGTCGCCACAGCAGTATCGGAACTCTTCCATGTCATCTTTCCGGCATCCGTAATCTTCGTACCGTCTGACAACGTCACGGTCGCCGTCAATGTCTCGCTGGTACCCTTTCTAAGAGTCAACGATGTCTTATCCAGCGCCATACCCTGCATCGTCTGCTGCGTTACCTTCACCGTACATGTTGCCGATTTGCTATTGCCCTGTGCATCCTTATAAGATACGGTAATAGTCGCAGATCCTGCCGCAATACCGGTCACCTTGCCTGACGCATCCACTGTAGCTATCTTAGCATCACTGCTCTGGAATGTAAAGGCAGAGGCAGTTGTTACCTTCGACTGGTCTGTCATAACCGCACTGGCAGTCACGACCTTGCTTTCTGAAACGGACAGATCCAGTGTTGTCGGACTGACCGATACCTGAGAAACAGTTACCACTACCGGTTTTGCTTCCACTTTGATCTCACAGGTTGCGCTTCCTTTATATGTGGCATTATCTTCCGTCTTGGAAAATTCCACAGTAATCGTTGCTGTTCCTTCTTTCAGGGCAGACACCTTGCCGCCATTTACCGTAGCCACAGATTCATTACTGCTCTTCCAGCTATAGCTTCCGCCGCTGATGGCAGAACCATCATACTTTGCAGATGCCGTCAGATCGATCGTTCCGCCGGCCTGCACTGTTTTCCCGCCACTGATGGTTACAACAGCAGTTCTGTTTTCAGGGTTTGTTTCCTCCGTTTTATCGTTTCCGCCTTCATTACCTGAAACAGTGCTATTTTCTGATGCAGTACTGTTTCCTGAGGCAGTACTGTTTCCTGAGGCAGTACTGTTTCCTGA
>DLOP01000114.1:156-5484 GCA_002478505.1 Lachnospiraceae bacterium UBA7481 | reverse complement strand
AGAATGTACATAACTATCATCATTTTATTTTCCTCTCCACCTTCTTGGCGAAACTGCTCCCGATCTCAATCTTTGTCTGTTCCGAATCAACCAAAGTGATATAACGGTTCACCAGATCGATCGACCTGATATAGCGTCTGTTGACAAGGGTGTTCCTGCTGCATTGAACCATACAGTCGGTGCGCACTTCCTTTAGGAGCTGGCTGCAGGTCTTGTATGGTATCCTTAGCCGGGTGCCGTTTCTATGATGGATGGTCATTTCATGATTTACATTATGGGTATAAATGATATCTTCCACTTCGATGGGATATATGATTTTGTCTCTTTTGAAATAGATCGTTTCAGAATTGCTTTTGGGATTTTCAAAACACAGCGCCTTCCGGATCAGTTCCTTTGCCTGATCCACATCAATAGGCTTCTCCAGATAACCATAACAGTGAAGCTCGCGAAACGCATACATCTGCGGATCTTCCAATGATGTGGTAAAGATGACCGGAGTAAACATATACTTCTGCATCCCTCTGATGCACTCCGCAAACTTAATGCCGGAGGTATCTCCCATGACCTTGGTATCCAGGACGATATCAACAATAAAAACATCGACATCTTTTTCCATTGCATATCTATAGGCGGCGTCACTGCTTGCCGCTATCAAGATTTCAATAGATAAGTCTATCGATGCTATTATTTCTTTTATCATATTTGCGCCGCTTTTATTATCTTCAACGATCAATATACATTTTGTCATCTCTTATTCTGCGTTTTCTTTGTAGTTTTTGTACATGAGCCTTCCTTTGGGGCGCTCTCCGCCGCTTGGTCCAGTATTTGGAACAGATGCTCCTCCCTGCTTTTTGCGCTCACACGCCTGTCATCCGAGGTCATCAAAGAAAAAAGTCTGAGAAGCAGCCTTTCCTTATCGGCATCATCCAAGGCAATCACCCTGTTCCAAGCGGCCTCCTGATCATCCTTTTCTCCAAAAAGAAGATAATCCACTGAAAACTCCATTTTATTTTTCATCTTATGCAAAGTGGCGATACTGATATTATTTTCACCACTCTCCATTTTCTTATAAAGCTGAACAGAAATATCAAGAAATTCTGCAAACTGTTCCTGCGTATATTTCAAATTCAGCCTTAATTCTTTCAGTCTGCCTGCAATTTCTTTATTGTTATGAGATTTTGCCATTGCACGCACCTTTCCGATTTATAATACATAAAAATATTTTATAAAAATAATTTTATACATTCCATATACGTTTTGGGTTCTTTTCGTCTATTTTTGTATGTTTTTGTTAAATTTTGTAAAATACGAAAAAAGCGCCCCGGATAGAAGACGCTTTTCCTCATTTTTCAGATTTTTAATTTACTTTTACCAAAATAGCTGATATATTATCTTTTGCCCCGCTTTTTGTCATTTCACGAATCACTTCTTCAAGCTTCTTCCTGATATCATCGTCCTTTTCGTAACTTTCTTCCATCAATTTTTTACCCGTTTTTTTTCTGTGCATGCAGCCAAATCCATCCGTACATAACAGAATACTATCACCGGTATGTATGCTGCCATCTGCAAAAATGGGAGTCACCAACTCAGAACATCCCATATAAATCTTATTTTTTTTCCCTTTTTCTCCGGACGGTTGTTCATTTTCCTGCCGGATCTCATTCCCTACCATATGATAAAGCCTGTTGTTTCCGATATTGGCAGTATAATATCTTCCATCCGGCAGCATTACCATAGCGGTTAACGTCGTTCCCAGCCTTATCCCTTTCTGTTTTCCGTATCCCCAGATCCGATCATTCAATTCATCAATGATCTCCGTCCACTCTTTCATTATTTTCCTTGGTTCCGCATTCACTTCCTCAATGTGATTACGAAACCATATGGAAAATTCCCTGACAACTGTATTCGCAGCCACGTCTCCTCTTGCCATGCCGCCCATACCGCCGCACACAACGGCAAGCAGCGCTTCACCGTTTTCCACGCTATTTTTTCTTAGACAGATCTTATCCTGATTGATCTTTTTTACTGCTCCCCTATCGCTAAATGAGTTCGCAAAATAATTATAATTTAGATTTCCCGTCTTTACCATATGTATCTTCACTCCCTTCTCTTATTGTACATTTATAGGCATCTGCGAAAACAATTTCATTATAATTTTTTATTCCGCAATGCTGCAATTTTACGATTCCTAAAATCTGTGTTTTATTTTATCTGATAATGCAATAAATAGATATAAACTATAGTGCATATAATCATGAACTATTGTTCCCGCCAAAACATATCATATGATAATACAGATCATTCCGCCGTTACTGTCATTGACGATCTTCTGCATTGTATCCTGCAGCTTCACCTGGCTTTCCTCGCCAATCGCAGTGATCTTGCTGTTGATACCGTCATTAACAAGCTGCTCCACCGTCTTTCCGAAGATATTGGTTTCCCAGATTCCTTCCTGATCCACTCCGGCTTCATTGATATACTGGATCAGGTCATTGGCCTGCTGCTCCGTCCCGACGATCGGTGCGATCTCCGTCTCCACATTGGCTTTGATCAGATGAAGGCTGGGACTGTATGCCTTGATCTTTACGCCATATTTATTGCCATGGCGGATGATCTCCGGTTTATCCAAAACAATTTCACTTCGCTCCGGTGTCACGACGCCATAACCTTTGGCGCGTACTGCCTCCATGGCATTTTTCACCTTCTCATATTCCGTCTTCAACTCAGAGAGCTGCTTCATCTTACTGATCAGCTGATACTCGCAGCTGATCTCCTCGCCCGACATTTCACTTAACATTTCATAATAGCACTGCTCCGGAACATCAATTGCCACAGAGATATTACCGTCCGCCATAGAGACCTGATCCACCTTGCACCGTTTGATATACTCGCTGTCCATCTGCAATGATTTTTCATTAAAATCCCTGATCAGCCTGACATCGCCGGCAATACTCTTGATATGCTCCACAATATCCGCCTTCATCGGATGATTTTTATCCAGTATTTCCACCCATTTGGGCATAAAAAACTCTATCTTTGCAATCGGGAATTCATATAATATCTGTTCCATGATATTATGGATATCTTCCTTTTTCAGCTGTTCACAGTTTACCGGCATGGTATAGATCCCATACTTTTCGTACAATTCCTGTGCCAGCGTCTTTGCCTCCTCGCTATAAGGTCTGGTCGTATTCAGCAAAATGATAAAGGGTTTTCCCTGCTCCTTTAACTCCTTAACAGTCCGTTCTTCCGGCGCTATGTAATTCTCTCTTGGTATCTCGCCAAAGCTTCCGTCGCAGGTCACGACTACGCCGATCGTCGAATGATCTCTGATCACCTTGCCGGTTCCTACTTCCGCCGCCTCCGTAAAAGGGATTTCCTCATCAAACCATGGTGTCTTCACCATACGTTCTTCATCTTCCTCCATATGTCCGGCAGCTCCCTCCACCATATAACCGACGCAGTCAATCAGCCGTATCTTTGCTTTTGTCTCATCGTTTAAAACAATCTCTGCAGCTTCCTTTGGAATAAACTTCGGCTCTGTTGTCGTTATTGTCCTGCCACCGGAACTTTGTGGAAGTTCATCCACGGCACGATTCTTTTCATGTTCTCCCGTCATATTGGGAAGCACCAGAAGATCCATAAACCGCTTAATAAATGTTGATTTTCCCGTCCGGACCGGCCCAACTACGCCGATATAGATCTCCCCTTTCGTCCGAACCTCCATATCCTTGTAGATGTCACGATATTCCATAATCCAACTTTCTCCTTTCCATGGTCTGGTAATCTGTGCCGTCAGGCACATCCGGAACTCTTTTCTTCGTCCTCCGGCTCTACCCATATTGTTTCCGATATCAATATATGAAAACCCAAAATCTATTATGACAATATTAAAAGTTTTTTACTCTAAAATAATTTGCAATACCCTCTATCTTTTGATACAATATACGCTAGAGAAACGTAATAAACCAAAAGGGAACCTTGGACATATGATCAAAATCAGCGACGTAAATTTTTCTTATAAAAGAACTCCCATTCTAAAAGATCTTTCCCTTCAGATCGATCAGGGAGAATGTATCGGCATTGTCGGTGCCAACGGCTGTGGAAAATCTACGCTTCTTTCCATTCTTGCCGGAAGCAGACGTGCCGCGTCCGCTTCAATGATCTATGAAGGAAAGGAGCTGACAAACAACCCCAAAGTCCTGTCCCAGCTGGTGGGCTATGTTCCGCAGGAAAATCCTCTCCTTCCTGAACTTAGCGCATATGACAATTTGTTTCTCTGGTTTCATGGGAACAAAAAAACTTTTGAGAAGGCGCTGCACCAGGAATCCATGGAAATGCTGATGCTGACGGATTTTCTTTGCAAACCCGTTAAGAGCCTGTCAGGGGGCATGAAAAAAAGAGTCAGTCTTGGAATTGCTCTGTTAAACGATCCAAAACTTCTGATTCTGGATGAACCTTCCGTTGCTTTGGATCTCCCCTGCAAACAGGATATGCATCATTATCTTAGCAAATGCCTGTCCTCCGGAAAGACCGTTCTGATCACAACCCATGAGGAAGCGGAACTTGACCTTTGCACCACGCTTTATATTTTGAAAAACGGCTCGCTTCATAAAGTGGCCAAAGGCCTAAGAGGCGCTGCCCTGATTGAGCAATTTTTCTAAAGAAACACTGATCAAATCAGTTTTTTCTAAACATCCTACAAATTATGAAAGGAAATATTTATTGTATGAAATCCAAAAAGGCTCTTTTCCTCATCATCCCTATCTGCCTTGCTCTGGTTGCCGCCATTGTACTGCTGGTTTATTTTGTCACTGGCACTTTTATGTCGCCTAAAGCAAGAGTTATGCTGGCTCTCTCCAGAACCTTTGGTTCGGACAGCATTATTTCGGAATATTCCGGCAATACACGCGTCTCCGAATACGGATATGCTCCGGAATCTCTTGCCGATCTGTTAAAAGCCTCAGATATGTTAGTTGACATGCAGAAACGCGGCTATTCCTTCGACTCTTCCTATACCATGTCAAATGCTGATTCATCGAATCTTTGGAACTCAAGCAACTCACTTTTATCACTTTCAAACATCGGTATGAAAGTCGTTGGAAATGTTGACAACATCAACCGGGTTGCTTATTATGATTCGACCCTGCAATACAATTTTATTAGAATTTCCCTCGGAAAATGTTACATCAACGACAATGCCATTTCCATAGCAATGCCAAGTTATTTTGACGGGTATCTTACCCTCCCTACAGATACTTTCGGAACTTCCTATAATGCTTCAGTATTTCCTTCCTTATTAGGTCCGATCCCTCAGGAGCTTGAGTC
>DLOP01000114.1:0-145 GCA_002478505.1 Lachnospiraceae bacterium UBA7481 | reverse complement strand
TGCTGCGCTTCAGCGCCGGACATAGATTCATTTCTAGCTGATGAAGATAACCTTTCAGTCTTAAAAGATTTTTACGACAACATAGACGTAGATAAAACTGGTGAAACAAGATCTATCATGATCGGTAC
Organism: Lachnospiraceae bacterium UBA7481; assembly: GCA_002478505.1. Classification (GTDB taxonomy): domain Bacteria; phylum Bacillota; class Clostridia; order Lachnospirales; family Lachnospiraceae; genus NK4A136. The sequence continues at coordinate 17 of DLOP01000114.1, read as the reverse complement.
AAAACAGCAGGAATGCG
>DLOP01000119.1:1271-7897 GCA_002478505.1 Lachnospiraceae bacterium UBA7481 | reverse complement strand
TTATCTGCCTCCTCCCACAGTTCCCTGTGCTTCTCAAACACCCTCTCCGCCGCATGGCGGATCAATCTTACATAGTCGTGATACTGCAGCTCCGTTAGACCGCCTGCAGATACTTCTTCCTCTAAAATTAATATAACCTCCTCCAAATACCCTGTCAATTCCTTTTCCGTGATCTTCTTTTTCCGTCTTAACCGGGAGCGGAAACGGAGCATGGTATAGGGCAGGAACAGTATCAGATGTTTCTCTCTGATCTCTTCCAGAGAATAGCTCTGTACTTTGACAGTGGGAATCTGATAAATATGTTCACTGTTATCCTGAAAAAGCATGTAGCATTTAAGATGATCGGGAACCGTATTGCTTCCCTCAGGATAAACTACTACAGAATAAGGAAAATCACAACAGTTGAATCTGTTTGAGCACTTTATATAAAAGATGTCGGAACAAGCCCTTTATTGCCCCTTCCAGCCAGCAGCATTGATCAAAAAATTATTCTTCGGCAAGCACATATGGGTTCCACGTCAGAATCGGCTTTCTGATTTTCTGATAGAACTACACGATAGGACTTGCATCCGCAAAATGAATATTTAAAGTTTTTCTCCGTATTTAGCACAAATTTTTCAGCATATGCGGAAGTTCTTCCCATGTTGACCAAATCACATTCATTCCCTTTTCCTCCCAATATAAGGTTTTGGAAACAAGTATCTGATTGATTATCAACCTCTCATAATCATACTCCTTATTTTCTCTATCTTTAATTTGTTCTACAAATTCTTCTCTTGCCAATTTCTTATTTTCTCTTCCCGCATAAACCATATTCACAATATCGTCTGCACTAAAGAAAATGTTATGTTTAATCTTATTTCCTTCCCTGTCAAGTCCTCTGATAATCCTGCGAAATGTGTAGTCAGCTCCCGAAAAACCGATATAAAGCAGATTACAGTAATTCATTGAATACGCCTGCAAAACATTTGAGAGACTGTAATTATTACGTTCTTCGCTATAATATGATGTCTCTGTCAGAATAATTTTATTGGCACGATAACCAGTCATTTTATCAACCGGAACCAGACCATGACAATGATATACTCTATATACATTATCATTCTCAGCAAATTCCTTCTGGTCTCCCGGCAAAATCGTCTCTACGCCATTCCCCTCCAGTTTCAAAGCGATTTCCAGAAGATTATCATAATTATATGTAATAGCTCTTTTTATTTCTCTCTTTTTCATTACTTCGACAACAGCCTGCAATACCGAATTATTATATCCTTTTATCTTATGATCCACAACGCATTCATCACCGTAACACTCTCGAATATATTCAGATAAATTCCTATCAAATAAATCCCCACTGTCTTTTATCTCAGCTGTTTCTCTAAGCAGCGTACCTATATACTCGGCCAGTTCCAGAGAATCAATATTTCTATAGATATCTATTGCCTTTCCCGTCGCTGCTTCATTCATCTTTCGCATAAAACTTTCGTTTTTCTCAATACTGCCAATGGCTCTCCCTATAATATTCAGCAGTTCTTTATCCGACGAATCTGAATATGAAAGCAAAAGCTTACCGCTTAACATTGCAAGTAATTTAGTCCAGTCAGGAAGTCCACATGATATACTTACCCCCGCCCCGAGACAAAACGCCCATGATGTTCCAGCACTCTTCTTATTCCCCAGCCTCTCCTTTAGTTCCTCCGCCTTCTTACAATTTAGCTCATATATATCATTTATTATCACATCCTGTAGTTTCATCTGTATCTCCCCCAGCCAGCAGTTTCCATTGCTTAAATAAGTATTTCATAGTTTCGTGAGTACCATCTTCACTTGTCATATCACATTCTCTATAAACTTTTTTTAGCTCTGTAATAAAACTATTCTGTTTTAAAGTCTCATCCTTCTCCAAAGCTTTCGAAACTTCTGTTAAATATTCCTCAACATTCTTAGTAACTACCTCCCATTTTTCATACTCATATTCCTCTAACAGCTCTTTCAATCTTTTAACATACTCAGCCAAGTAGTCATCCATACGATCCTTGATGTCTTCATATTCATATCCGCCAGACTCTTTCATCCGTTTGGCACTATCTAAAATTTTCTGATGTATATCTTCCTCTATATTTCTTGATGAAATATTAAATGCCACTTTAAGAACAGATCCTAGTCGCAATATATTATCAAGCGTTTCAGGCATTGCACGGTTAATGTCTTTTTCTTCATATATAAAGGAAAGCAAATAATCCACCACTTGCATATCCAACATGCGAATTGCCAGAAAGTCAGATCGCCCTTCCCGCATTGCCCGAAAACCAAGTTTTGAAATTTCATCATAATTGTACCAGCAACAATTTTTTTTGAATTTTCCAACACCATAATTATCAACTAAAACCGAACCATATATATTTAAATATATTTTTATTCTCTTATCTTCATTTTTTTGTTTTGCATAATCTAATCTCTTCGCTCTAATACTGGCAGCATACGTATTTATTCCTTCCTTCTTTAGCAATGTATTAATATCCCCATAAAGTTTTTCTTCTCCGTCGTTTAATTTTACTCTGATCATTTCACACAACGAGTTCTCCTGCCTATTCCAAATATCCGCTATAGTGTCTTCACTCAAAATACCTGCTCCGCGATCCTGTCCGGAATAAGGGTAAAATAATGCATACTCATAATAGTTGCTTTCGTCATTATTTCGGTTGCGATAGTCAGTAAAATCTTTATATTCGCAAATACACTTTTTAATTTCTTGCTTAATTTCCACACACTGATCTTTAACATGTTCTTTTGCCAATGTCAATATGGAATCATACTTTTCCTGTGTTAAATATTTCTTTTCGCTTGACAGGTACTCCTCAACAAACTTCTCCCCAAAAAACGGTTCCGTAATATCGTATGCCATTACGTCACCCATTATATCTAGGTACAAATCATATCTTTTTTTTCTGAGACGGTCGCCACAATAATGCATAAATTCATGCAGCATACGAAAAATTGTTCCTTTTATATCATATAATCCCTTTTCCGGGACAACGATCAGAACAGGTTTCCTAAATTTTTCTTTAATTACATCTCTCCTTAAAAAGGCAAATAAATCTATTGCTGTTGTCGCATCTGCCCCGCCACTAATAACAAGAAATACTATTTCCTGATCATTATCGCTCATTTGCATAGCCAGCTTATTCAGGATAGCCGTGTAAGCAAATAGTATTTTTGTAGCCGATCCGATCGCCGGGTGCGACAAAGTATTACCTTCAATAAATGGTTTATCTGAGCGGAGAAGGTCTGCCACAAAATCGCCCACTCTGTCCCTAAATACCTTAACAGCCCCATTAGTTTCCTTCCAATCAATATCCTTGTCTTCAAAGCATATCCTAATGTCTTCCAGTGTAGCGCTAATAAAATCATCAAGGCAACTTCTTATGTCAAAACCGTGTAACGTATTTGCAATATTGTAATAATTCTGAATAATCTGCTCAATTGCTCTTGACATACGGACTGCATAATTTTTCTTTTTCAAAGCCTGCTCAAATTCACACGAAAATTCCTTCCAATTATCATGTATTGGGTACGATATTTCTTTTTTTGATTCATACATTTTAGACTTATCTTCATTGCCATTATCCATCTCTCCCGCAACGCAAATGCTGGTTTTTGTTCCAATAATATATTTCTTATAAAACCCTTCTCCCGGTTGAAATTCCTGTGACATGAAAAGGCAGAGATAACTTTCAATATTAACATTTGGCATAATGAGGGTATCTATATTACCAAATGTAATATAGTAATTCTGAAGTTCTGACTCAACTTTCTCCTCCCAATCCTTTTCTATTTGCAATTTCCTAAGCTCACCTATAATCCCTTCCTTAAGAGCACTATGAAACTCTTTGGCAGACACTCCCTCCCTAAGATTAAATTCCGCGATAAGACGGACTTTCGAGTTTTGCCTAAAATTTTCCTTTGTAATTTTAAAATCTTTATATACCCCACATATTGTATAACAATCAGATATAACTGCTGTATCTTTCACTTTCCATTCACGCAATCTACTGATCAAGTAAGTCGGCATCTCAAAATCATTCGAAGCAAATACAATAATATAATCAGAAAAACCTATGATCGGAAAAACAGCACAATGGAAATCTCTTAGATTGCATCCCGTCTCATCAGCTACTATCTTAATTTTTTGCTTAATCTCGCCTGTCATTTTATCTAACCCTTCACAGTTTTTTACAAAGGTTTGCGAAAGGTGCAAAAAGGATACACATATATATGGATAATTTTCAAGTACATCCTTTGTATCCTTACATATACCCTTATCGGAATCCTGCAGTTCAAAATTTCTCTTTCCAATTTCTTTCCAGATTTCATAATTAAAGAATTCATTATCTGAACATTCGTCAGCAGGGAAAAAACCCTTGATGACATAAATATCGGTAAACGGTTCTCCCTGATTAACATAACCGCATGATTCCGCTATCCCTGTAGGCCTGAATTGATACCATCTATCTATACAAGAGACAGACAGACCATCATAATAACCAAATGTGACAAAGTCATAATACTCTTTATCCAATTCATTCGGATACTGCTTTCTCTTTTTAAGCGTAAATAATATACCTTCAAATTCATTCATTGCCTTTCTCCTTGTTATAAAATGCATAAAAAACACTTATTCAATTTAATAGAATAAGTGTTTTCATTTATACATTATCAATCCAGCTTCTTAAACCAAGCATTTCTTCCATTTGTCTGAACAACTTCCTTGAATCTTTTTTGTCCTTTCGTATCGGAATACCTTCCTGTGGTGATCCTAACCGACTTTCTTTCGCAGCATGCACTTCACCCAAAGTTTCGCCGCCAACTTTATTTTTATATTCGTCAATATAATTTCCACGCATGGTACTCCGTACTCCTTCCAAATAACAATGAAATTCCATTTACACGCATATATATAATATATTCCCTCATAAAGCAAAATCTATTCTCATACTTACCAATAATTCGCACTATATTCTGCTCCATTTTAGGCAAAATGCCATGCTGTATTTTGCCCATATAAAACACGATTATATTATATACTATATTATAAATACAATCAACTTATTTTTCAATTTATTATTGCTTTTTTCTTTTTCATGTTCCAAAATTCACTTTTATGCGCCGGGTATGCGATAAAGCACCTGTCCATAAGCCGGAAAGTTATAAGTGGCTTTCTTGTAAAAAAGCAAAAGACAATGCAGGCATTTATCACGCCCGCACTGTCCTTCACATTTTCTTTCACGCTTCCTTAGAAATTCTCCTTTACCCTGACCAGATCCACCAGATTATAAAATTCCTCCTTATATTCATCATCCAGATCGATATCACCCAGCATCTTCAGGATATCATCATAGCTTCCATTCCCAAGATATTCGCTGCCGCGCAGCGCCATGGAGAACTCCGCTACGGCTGCCNNCGGCCGCAAATATAAAGTCGTCAGAAGGCTTCTCCGTATAGTCATCCGCGCCGATCGGGTATTCTAACAGCTTCGAGACATCCCCGTCCGGCTCTTTATAGCGGATACTCAATGTCATCCACTCATCGCTGTTTAATGCCAGTTCGCTCAGCTGCGTATTCTGGTATCTCAATTCATTGCCGCTGCTCTCCGCATTTTCACAAGTGATGATCTCATACACTACGGTGACGCTGTGTCCCGCACCGATCTCACCGGCATCCTTTTCATCATTGTCAAAATCCTCTGCCGCCATCATCCTGTTCTCATAGCCGATCAGACGGTACTCCGATACGACTGCAGGATTAAATTCGATCTGAAGTTTTACATCCTTTGCTACCGTAACCAGTGTAGCGCCCATCTCTTCCACAAGCACCTTTCTTGCTTCGGAAAGACTGTCGATATACGCATAATTTCCATTGCCGTAATCCGCCAGAGTTTCCATTCTGGTATCGCTGTAATTGCCCATGCCGAATCCAAGGACGGAAAGGAATACTCCGCTTTCCCTTTTCTTCTCCACCAGGTCATGCAGGTCGCTCTGGCTGGTAATGCCCACATTCAGATCCCCGTCTGTGGCAAGGATAATCCTGTTGTTACCGCCTTTGATAAAATATTTTTCCGCCAGAGCATATGCCGTCATAATACCTTCGCCGCCATTGGTCGATCCGGCGGCTTCAAGTCCGTTCAATGCATCTAAGATGGTATCCTTCTCACTGCCCGGAACGCCTTCCAATACCACTTCATTATAACTCGCGTAAGTAACGATGGACACCCTGTCCTTCTCCCCCAGATTATCGATTAGCAATGCAAATGCCTGCTTTAATAGCGGCAGCTTATTTTCATCGTACATAGAACCGGACACATCGATCAGAAAGACAAGATTAGAGTCCGGCGCATCCGAAAAATCAATTGCTTCGGTCTGAAGTCCCAGCACCAGAAGCTCCGCGTTTTCATTCCAAGGACACGGACTGATCGTTGCCGTCACGCCAAAGGGCTCGCCCTTCTTCGGCCCGTTATAATTATAAGAAAAATAATTGAGCATCTCCTCTGTCCGCACTGCTCCGGATGGGATTTCCGCTGCTGTGTACCCACTTGTAATCATCCGCCGCAGATTCGCATAAGACGCGGTATC
>DLOP01000119.1:1083-1214 GCA_002478505.1 Lachnospiraceae bacterium UBA7481 | reverse complement strand
ATTCTTCCGTATTAAAAGGAATCTCCTCGTATCCGTAATCGTAATAGGCTTCCGCTGCTACCATCGGTGCCTCCATTGCATAGCCGTTCATGGAATCCCACTCCTCAGCGTCCGTTGCATCTGTCATCCAC
>DLOP01000119.1:0-1041 GCA_002478505.1 Lachnospiraceae bacterium UBA7481 | reverse complement strand
CCGCTGTCTCCTGCCGGGAATGTCCCCTGCCTGAATCATTGTTTTCGGACGCCCCGCTGCCGCACCCGGCAAGCATACCCACCGCAAGAACCCCTGCCATGATCAGCGACATTAATCTTGCAACCATTCTCTTTCTCATAATATGACCCTCCCTTTTTGTACTAAAGGCACTCTGATTTAGCCTTCTATCTTAGATACTTACGGGAGGGTTCCATTTTATGGTAAATTATATAAATATTTTATTTCAAAATGACCTCATAGACAATATACATTTCTTTCCCATACAGTTCTTCCTTCCCCGCTTCTATTCCATAGCTTTCAAGCGTTTCACCGGAACCGTATAAAGATAAGATATACTTTTCTCCCCGCCGGAAGGAAGCATCAGCACTGTCACTCCGCGCCTCGTCTTCTCCGGCACAGCGGAAATATACCCTGATTCCCTTTTGGGAGCCATTGTCCCCATTCTGCAGAACCGCGGCCTCGTAGAAAGTTGCCCCTTCCTCCTTCTGAATACGGTCTAAAATCTGAACTTCAATCTGATATAAATCCGGTATTTCTTCTGAATTCATCACATCTGTCTCTCGTTCCGCCTCGACATTTGACTGACTGCCGCTCACCGATTCATCATCATAATTAATACTATTCTGCGCGGCATCTTCCGTCGCGGAAGGCGCTGCCATCTCTGTTGTGCCGTCGGAGTCCCCGGACTTAATATCTTCATCAACCCCCTGAGTGGCTGTGGCAGTCTCTTCCAGCGGAATTTCATCATAATCCGCAGCCTCGCAATACATATCAGGGGCAACCGCCATACCCATAGCGCCGCCGTTATCAGCGCATCCTGCCGCTTCATTCATCACCCCGCTCTCATCGCTTTTGCTTCTGGGAAGGAAAAGTACAGGAAATGCAGCGATCACGAAAATAAGTGCCGCAGCCCCCGCAATCACTGCCGGCATCCATCTGTTATGGAAATGTCTTTTGCGTCTGGCGGTTACAGCCTCCTCCTTTTTTACTGTCCCTGATATGGATGCTTCCGTTTCTTCC
>DLOP01000004.1:2543-10736 GCA_002478505.1 Lachnospiraceae bacterium UBA7481 | reverse complement strand
CTTTCCCATATTACACGCCTTGGATATTCTCTGATCTCATCCCGTTCCATCGGTGCCTTGCATAGAGCAGATACCGCATTCTGCCGCAGAATGATCTCTTCAAGCCTGATCAGCGGCTGTTCGATATAGTTTCTAAGCATCCTTGCGCCCATAGCGGTCTTGGTTTTGTCCAAAATCCAAAGCAGCGTACCACGCTTCTGTTTTTCCCGCATTGTCTCGCAAAGTTCCAGATTCCTTCGGGTGGAACTATCAAGCAGCATATATTTACTGTTGATGTACGGATCAAGGCGTGTAATATGGGAAAGTGCAATTTTCTGTGTTTCATACAGATACTGCAGAAGTGCGCCTGCGGCGATCGTCCCAGTTGCAAAATCATCGAGCCCCAGTCCTTTGACTGATGATATGTGAAAATGCTCCTGCAAAGCTTTCTGGCAGGATACTTCCTCAAAATACCACGAGTCAATGTTGTAAACTGTGATGCCAAGACGGTTTTTCAGAGTGTCCATATCTATATCGGAAACCATAAATGCATCATTGCAGATGATCTCTACCGGAAGCAGCTTTGCAATCTCATCCATCAGCCTTTTCGTATCGGTCATCTCTGTCAGACGGTATTCGCCTGTTGTTACATCAGCAAAGGAAATTCCGATCTTATCCGGGAAATAAACAACGCTCATGATATAATTGTTCTTTCCTTCTTCCAGCGCCTGCATATTCAGATTCGTTCCGGGCGTAACGATGCGGATCACTTCACGTCTAACAATCCCCTTTGTTGTCGCCGGATCTTCCATCTGTTCACAGATCGCAACCTTATAGCCGCTGGAGACCATTTTATTCAGATAGGCATCTACCGCATGATATGGCACGCCGCACATCGGGGCTTTTTCTTCCAGTCCGCAGTTTTTGCCGGTCAGGGTGATCTCAAGTACTTTTGAGGCAGTCAACGCGTCTTCATAAAACATTTCATAAAAATCACCCAGACGGTAAAAAAGGATACAATCAGGATACTCTTTTTTTGTCTCCATATATTGCTGCATCATGGGGGTTAGTTGCTGTTCCATAAGTTCCTCTCTCTGTTATTGTTTTCTAGGTAATTGTTCTCCTATAAAGTAAAATCCCTTATTTTCTACTAATTTTACTGTGCAAAATGTTCCGATCAGTTCCGGTCCGCCAGGGAAATGTACCAAAAGATTATTAGAAAGCCTTCCGGTAACCATATCAGCATCATGCTCATTCACTTCTTCTACCAAAACTTCAACGGTTTTTCCGGTATGCTTTAATGTCTGTTGTTTAGCTGTCTCCTGCACTTTTTTTAAAACCCGGTCAAACTGTTCGGAAATCTCTTTTTCTGACATCGCGTTCTCCATTGTGGCAGCCGGAGTTCCGGTACGTTTGGAATAGATAAAGGTAAAAGCATTGTCAAAGCCGACTTCTTCGATCATTCTGATGGTATCATCCACATCTTCTTTCACTTCTCCCGGAAACCCTACGATGATATCTGTCGTAATGGAGAGATCGGGAATCTCTGCTTTCAGTTTTTTCACCAGCGCAAGATATGCTTCCCTGTCGTATCTGCGGTTCATTTTCTCCAAAATCCTGCTGCTTCCCGACTGCAGCGGCAGATGCAGATGGCGGCAGATTTTTTGGGAATCCCGCATCACTGCGATCAGTTCATCCGATAGGTCCTTTGGATGCGACGTCATAAAACGGATCCGGCGGATTCCTTCAATCTGTTCCACTTGCTGCAGCAGCTTTGCAAAAGTGATATCTTCCGAAAGCCCCTTTCCGTAAGAATTAACATTCTGCCCAAGAAGCATTACTTCCACAACGCCATCCGCTGCCAATGCCCTGATTTCGTCGACGATTTCACTGCTTGCACGGCTGCGTTCCCTGCCTCTGACATACGGAACGATACAATAACTGCAGAAATTATTGCAGCCAAACATAATATTGATACCGCTCTTAAACGGATACTTCCGATGGGTCGGCAGATCCTCCACGATCTGGTCTGTCTCCTCCCAGATATCAATAATCTGCCTCTTTTCCTCTAACATAAGACATAACAGTTCTGCAAATTTATAGATATTATGCGTGCCAAAGATCAAATCCACCTGGGAATAGCTCTTTAATATTTTTTCTATCACTGCCGATTCCTGCATCATACAGCCGCATAGTGCAATCTTTTTGGCTGGATTTTTCTTCTTCATTGCAAGCAGTGTCCCCAGTCTGCCATAGACGCGCTGATTGGCATTGTCACGCACCGTACAGGTATTGTATATGACAAGATCAGCCGTTTCTTCCTCGATCAGCTGATAGCCGGATTCCCTTAATATTCCGCAGATCTTTTCAGAGTCGCGGGCATTCATCTGACAGCCAAATGTGGTAACGCAGCAGGTCGGCTGCCTGCCGAGATCTCTTTCCAGCTGTGACACCAGTTCTCTGGCATGCAAAACAGCCTCCTTTTGTCGGAGGCTTTCTTCTTCGGATGTACGTTGATGATCTGTTTCCATTGTTATCTGACTCATTGTGGCCACACCGTTCCTGTTTGCTTATGATATGTCTGTTTTGCGGATCTTGTGGATCTTTCTGCAGACATGTCTGTTTACTTACGGATCTGCCCATTACCACGCACTTTATATTTATATGAGGTCAGTTCCCGCAGTCCCATAGGACCTCTCGCATGAAGCATCTGCGTACTGATCCCGATCTCTGCTCCAAAACCAAATTCATATCCATCTGTAAATCTGGTTGATGCGTTGACATAGACACACGCCGCATCCACTTCATTCAAAAACCGCTCCGCATGATGTGCATCCTGCGTGATAATACATTCAGAATGTCCTGTATTGTAACGATTGATATGCGCGATCGCTTCATCAAGTGACGCAACCGTTTTGACTGAGATAATATAATCCAGATATTCCATGCCAAAATCTTCTTCCGTGGCAGCTTTACAATTAAGCAGATCAACTGTGGATTCATCCCCACGGATTTCCACCCGCTTTTCCTGCAATGCCGCAGCGACTTCTTTTAAGATCGTTTCCTTTACAGCTTCATGTACAACCAAGGATTCGCAAGCGTTACACACACCGATCCTCTGTGTCTTGGCATTCATAATGATTTCTTTCGCCATTTTCAGATCCGCGGAATCATCAATATAAATATGGCAGTTGCCGGTACCTGTCTCAATCACTGGGATGCGGCTGTTTTCCACGACGCTCCTGATCAGTCCCGCGCCTCCGCGGGGAATCAATACATCAATATCATCAGCCATCTGCATCAGCTGCAACGTCGTCTCCCTGTCCACTGCTTCCACAAAACAAAGGGCATCCTCTGTTACACCACAGTTTTTTAATGCCTGCCTTATGCATGAGGCAATGACTGCATTGGAATGAATGGCGTCACTTCCGCCTTTTAAGATCACGGCATTACCGCTTTTAAAACATAATCCGAATGCATCTACAGTCACATTTGGTCTTGCTTCATAGATAATGCCGATTACCCCCAGCGGCACCCTGCATTTCTCAATCAGTAAACCATTGGGTCTTTCTATCCGCTCGATCACTTCGCCGATGGGATCTGGAAGTTGGGCAACCTGTACCAGCCCTTCCGCCATGGCTGCAATCCGTTCATCGGACAGCCTAAGCCTGTCGATCATGGCGATGCTGAGTCCCTTGGATGTCGCTGCCGCCATGTCATTGGCGTTTTCCATGAGGATATGCTCATTATTTTCCATTAAGACTTTTGAAACTTCTATTAACACTTCGTTTTTCTTAGAGGTACTCAGTTTTTGCAGTTCAAATTTTGCAGTTTTTGCAGCTTTGCATAAATTCGTTAAATCCATCTTGCTTCTCCTTCTCCATTCAGGGTGATCACTCCCTGCTCACATATGATCTCGTCCATACGGATATCGTGTTCTTCATGCGGACATTCTTTAACGAGCTGGACGCCATAGCAGATTCCGGTCTTCCACAACCCCGGATAATCCGCAAGATAGCGATCATAAAATCCCCTGCCATATCCGATACGGTAACCATCTCTGCCGAATACCAATCCCGGCACAATGATCAATGAGTCCATATTATTACGACTGTTCTGAAATGCCCTGCTTGGATGATAAGGTTCTTTGATGCCGCGATAGCCGTCGGAAAGTTCAGAAAGGGAATTTACTTTATAGAAGTACATAACATCCCCCTCCACCTTAGGATAATATGTATTTTTCCCCGCCATCTTAGCGGCCTCAAAAATATAATTAGTTCTTGTTTCGGAGCCGTAGTTACAATATAAAAGAATATGCTGTGCCCTAAAAAAACGCGTAGATGATGTGAGCAGGCGGCAGATCTTTTCACTGTAGTGTATCATCTCCGGCGGTGAAAGATGGTTGCGCTTTGCCTGTATCTCTTTTCGCAGAACAGTTTTGTCTATATTATTTTCATACATATTTCTTCTCCGTGCTTTGATTTTTTTTAGCAGCGGCTTCACGCTTCTCTTTCAGATTGCTGATAGTTCCATCGGCATCAACGATATCGATCTGATCTAACTGCATCCGCAGATTACCGCGCACACTGGCAATATACTCCTGACGCAGCCGTGTCTGCTCATCTTTTTCCGCTTCTGTCAAGCCTTCGCTTTTCGACTTGTGATACAATTCATTAATTCGCTTTATCTTTGCTTCCATGTCATTCATAATAATCCCCCATGCCGCAGCTGTGCTGCGACTTAAATAGAACACTAGCTTCGATGCAGATTTTGAACAAAATCCTTTAAATAAAAATTCTCATCTTTATGGGATTTAAAAAATGTTCCAATATCCCTGCCATCCATGATCCGGTGTATGATTCTGATATCGCTGCTATTGGCAATGACCATATCCGCACCTGCACAGGTCGCGATTTTTGCGGCAATTAGTTTTGTATTCATTCCACCCGTGCCGCTGGTAGAACCTGTTTCCGTCGTACCCATATGCATGATATCCTCGGTTAGGTTTTCCACCACGCTGATAAACTCAGCTTCCGGATTATTTCTTGGATTTTCCGAATATAAGCCGTCAATATCCGATAACAGGATCAGAAGATCAGCGTCGATCAGCGCGCAGACAATTGCAGAAAGCGTATCGTTATCACCTATCTCGATCTCATACGTTGCAACCGTATCGTTTTCATTGACAACCGGTATGACGCCCAGTTTCAACAATTCAGAAAATGTATTTTGGGCATTCAATCGGTTAAGATCATCTACGATTGTATTTTTTGACATTAAGATCTGCGCCGATACCTGATTGTACTCAGCAAATAATTTCTGATAGACCATCATCAGTCTTGCCTGACCAATGGCGGAACACGCCTGCTTAACCGCAATCGGATGATCTTCCTTGCTGATATGGACTGCTTTCCGTCCGGCAGCGATCGCGCCGGAGGTAACAAGAACCACATCCTTTCCCTGATTGCGCAGATTGCAAAGCTCCCGTACCAGAACCTCCAGTTTGATATAATCCAGATCGCCTGTCTCTGCATGCTGCAAGGAAGACGACCCAATCTTAACAACAATTCTTTTTTTATTTGAAATTACTTCACGCAGATTACTCATTTCATACCTCAACTGCCAGATGTTTTTTCATTTATTATATTCATTATGTTGTAGCGCATATAGAATTATTATACAACATAATGACTTTTTCTGCAACTTTTAACCCGTCTAATGCGGCGGAGGTGATTCCGCCGGCGTACCCTGCGCCTTCCCCGCAAGGATATAGACCTTTGATATTGCTCTGAAAGTCTTCATCACGCAGAATCTTGACAGGGGAGGATGTCCGGCTCTCAATCCCGCACAATATGGTATCCGGTCGGTCAAATCCATCCATAACTGTTCCGAAATACTTCATGGCTTCTTTAAAATCCGAGGAAAGCCGACTGGGCAAAAGCCCGCGGATATCGCCCCACAGATACTGACCTTTTACTTTTGGCTGTAAAAATTCCCGTGTATTTTCCCCTGCTGTGGACGATTCTGCCGCAAAGTCCGACAGCCTTTGCAGCGCAAGATTTCCGCCTCCCAAAAGATATGCCCTGTGTTCCAATTCCTGTTGAAAATACATGCCATCAAACATATCCCTGCCGTAATCTGCTTGATCTACCGTCATGACAATGGCACTGTTGGCATTGCCCGAATCACGACCATGATAGCTCATCCCGTTTACCGCCGTTCGTTCCGGTTCGCTGGAAGCATTGACGACATATCCACCGGGACACATGCAGAAAGAATAGACGCCCCGTCCGCTGCCTGCCGTATATGTCAATTTGTAATCCGCCGGCGGCAGGTGCTTCTTCTTCCAGCCTTCCCCATACTGTACTTCATTGATCAGCGCCTGACTGTGCTGTACCCGAAGTCCCACCGCAAACGGTTTGTTTTCCATCTTTATGCCCTGCTCATATAAGACCAGGAACGTGTCCCTTGCACTATGTCCGATGCATAAGATACAACAATCCGCAGGGAGTATGCGTTCTCCCTGTCTGTCCGCCAAACGGATGCCGCAGATTTTTCCATTGTTGATCTCCAGACCCGTCATCGTTGTATCAAAATAAAATTCCGCCCCCATAGAGATCATATGCTCCCGCATCTTTTTTACAACAACAGCCAAAAGATCGGTTCCGATATGCGGTTTATTCAAATAAAGAATTTCCTCCGGCGCGCCATGTTCCACGAAAGTCTCTAAGATATACCGGATCCTGCCGGTCTTGTCCTTCACCTGCGTCTGCAGCTTTCCATCCGAAAAAGCGCCGGCGCCGCCCTCGCCAAACTGAACATTCGTATTTGGCTCAAACACTCCCCTGTCCCAGAAATCTTCCACAGCCTTTTTGCGCTGTTCCAGACATTTTCCGCGTTCGATCAGGATAGGCCGAAGTCCCTGACAGGCAAGCTGATAGCCGCACAACAGTCCTGCCGGTCCTGTACCTATGATGACCGGGCGGTTTTGCAGCCGGTCTGCGTTCACGTCATTGATCACAGGCGGCTGATAAATGACCGGATGATATGCCGTAACAAAAGTATTCTTTGCAGATTGCAGAAGCCTTTCTTCCGTCTGTTTGTCCGTCAACGTCACCGCTACACGATATATCCAGTAAAGTTTAGGTTTCTTTCTGGCATCTAAAGATTTTTTCAGAATCTGCCAGCCGGCAATCTCCTTGCCGGAGATACGCAGGAGTTTTTCCATCTGCCTTTGCAAAAATGCATTTTCCTCCTGAGGCTGTTCTGTGATCAACATTTTGATCTGATCGATCTGCAGCATATCCCTCCCCTGCCTTTCCGTTGCCTGCAGATTTTGGTTAACCGCGCAGCAGGGATGCTGTGGCGCTTTCCCCCGCAATATATCCTGTAGCTGCAGCAAAATGAAGATTATATCCTCCGCAGGCACCCGCAACATTCAACATCTCTCCCGTAAGGAGATTGCCGGCTGGCAGANNTAAGGTAAAGACGTTCTGTCAGTCTGGAAGCCAGCGCATCGTCTACTTCCTTTAAAGGCACACCGCCCATAGATATCTGTGCATGGCTGTAATCATTCAATTGCTTCACCCTGACGCGGAAACATTGAAATCGATCCAGCAATTTCTGAAACTCATGATCAGGTATGGAAACCATACTTCTTCCGGGGGTGATATTTTGCTCTTTTAAAAGCATTAATATCAGTTTCTTATGTAAGATACCGGTAAAAAAATCCTCCGCGCCGCGGCAGCCCATCTCCGTCCTCCGTAAAAACATCATTTTGTTCCATTCTTCCCGCGTCATATAAGGAATAAAATTTAATAAAAAATGAACCTGCTTTCCTTCTCTGAATGCATCTCCGAGATATCTGGTCAGCTGGAATACGGCAATTCCCGAAAGTCCATGCTCCGTAATCTGCAGTTCGCCCTCCTCTGTTGCCACTGTACTCCCGTCCAGCAACAGCGAGATACGCACATCTGTTCTGACGCCGCTTACGGTTTTAAAATAACTACCCTCACATATGGTCTGGACAAGCGCCGGTGCGCAGGGAAGGAGTTGATGACCCAGCTGCCGACAGAGTGCATAGCCGTTTTTATATTGTTCCTCATATACACCTGCCATTCCGCCGCAGGCAAGAATGACGGCATCTGCGGAGATTTTTTCTTTATGGTCCACTGTTTCTATGATAAAACATTCTTTTTGTTTTTTTATGTATCC
>DLOP01000004.1:2371-2491 GCA_002478505.1 Lachnospiraceae bacterium UBA7481 | reverse complement strand
TAGCTGCCTGTCCGCTCAGTGGGTAGACGCAGCCGTTTTTTTCTTTTGTCAGAAGCCCAAGCTCCCTCCAAAATTCTTCTTCGCAGAGGCGGTAAGCTTCCAATATTTTTTTCAGACGTT
>DLOP01000004.1:0-2321 GCA_002478505.1 Lachnospiraceae bacterium UBA7481 | reverse complement strand
ATCTTCCGCTGCCGGTGAGAAGAAGCTTCTTCCCGATCCTGTTCTGCCGTTCTAACAGCGTCACTTTAAATCCTGGTTTTGCCGCTCTGATGGCGGCTGTCATTCCCGCCATCCCGCCGCCTATGATCACAATATTTTTCATACTAATCCCCATGCCGCCTTCGGCGGCTCAAATAGAAATGAAAAACGCCGCTTTTGCGTTTTTCGGTGTGAAATTTAATAAATCTTAGGCAGTGTTTTTTACTGCCTTAGATTTATTTTTCACACTAATCCCTCATGCCGCAACTCAATATGATCAGCTGGTATATGTCTCCAGAAAATCAAATAATTCCGCATTTCCCACTATCAGCTTAAAATTCAGGATTTCTTCCGCAAGCGAATCAGTTAGCTGATCCCTGTGAATATCCGTCGTCAATAGGACGGTAGTTTTATCTTCGCAGTATACTGTAACGCAGTCATCCGCAAAAGCAAGGTAATAATACTCCATCACTTTATTGTGATACGATTTTTCTATGGTTACGCAGCCTGCCGAAAATGTAGTCAGTTCTATCCGATAAAGTCCCTTTTCGATATCAAGGCTGTCCGGCATGGAACAATAAGACTCCAGAAGTCCATCCAGATCGTTTCGTCGCTTTCCGATCATTTCTGCCGGAAGTGTCGTTTCAGATTGCCTGCACAGTCCACCGGGATAATTTTCGATAATGATCAGTTTAGTATCGTCAGTAGTCATATCTGATGCGTCTGCCGCAACTGTGATATTATCCTGAGCTTCCGGCTGCAGATCGTCCGCTGTCCCTTTGTCCGCAAGAACCTGTCCGTCAGAATATTCCACATATGGCACGTCACGTTCTTCATATCGGTACAACAGGAAGCAAAGTACGAACATAGCAAGTACCATAACACAGATCAAGCTGATTCTATAAACCTTCGACATAATCAAACACCCTTTCATGGCTGGAGGATTCTTCCAGCTTTCAGTCATTTTCTTATAGTATCAGCTCAAATAATTTATTTATTCAGTAATATTTCTTTTGCCTTTATATATTTTTCCATACGTTTTCTGCGCTTTTCCTCCGGCTCTGTTTCGCTGCCCGCGCTTCTGGTCTCATCCATATTGTGCGTCAGATCGGCAAGCTTGATCTGACGTGCGATAGGATTGTCCTTTAATCGTTCGATATATTCCAGATAGGGTGTCCCCGGATCGTGCGTCAGAAGCCGGACTGCCTGTGCAATCTCGACAGGGAACTCCTTTTCTATTATCTCAATACTAATATCCGTATCTTCCACCACATCATGAAGCACAGCCGCACAGACTGAATACTCATCCTGCATCTGTTCCGCAAGATGATATGGATGAAAGATATAAGGCAATCCACTTTTATCAAACTGCCCCTCATGCGCCTGATAAGCCATATTGATGGCTTTGATCGTTAACGGGGTATAAATCATAGCAAGGATCCTTCCTTTCCAAATAACCAGCAGATCTGCGGCGTAGGCACAAAATCTCACTAAATAATTGTGCTTTAAGGGAATATCCCCAACAGTTTGCCAAGCTTAAGTATCAGACTTCCGAATGGGAATGCAGAAACAGAGTATGCGCTGATCACCTCAAACTTAGCCAGGGCAACAAAATATACCAGAAAAGAAAGCAGCGCGGTTACGATAACATTGACAATCGGCGGAAGAAACAATCCGAATAAAAGAGACAAAAGAACCATCGCCACCATTGCAATCATATTGGACGCTGCCGGGAAATAAAGGAGTTTCCGGATATTCATACGCCCTCTGACCGCTTGATGCAGAAATATGATTCCCAAAAAGGTATATACTGCACCAAATACGATGACGGAAAGCATAATCCCATAAATCCCCATAGATAACCGGTTTACTGTGATATAAGCAGTAATTCCATTTGCAGCAAGTGCAAAAATCCCCGTCAGCAGGGCGGCAAAAGACATATTGATCGCCGGAAGGATGACAAGCAGCGTCACTGCCATGGCAAGCAGGACTATCGCGATACATCCCATACGGAGTAAGCGTGCTGCCAGTGCGGATTCCACAAGGAAAAATCCGGTAATAATCTTATCAGCCATAACAAGTGTAAGCGCCATAAAAAATAATGATATGATCATATTGTCGCGTATAATACCATGGATCTTAATGCGTACTTCATGGTCATCCAGCTTGTTATGCAGGTGCTGCCCACGGCAGGCAGTTATTTTGTGGCGCTTCTTTTCGCCATAAAAAATAATGATATGATCATATTGTCGCGTATAATACCATGGATCTTAATGCGTATCGTCATCCAGCTTGTTATGCAG
>DLOP01000060.1:4029-4250 GCA_002478505.1 Lachnospiraceae bacterium UBA7481 | reverse complement strand
TCGGGTCCCACAGGATGTACCATAAGGCGTTGAGCGTCGTTCGCGTGAGGTCGAGGGCCGCGATTTGCAGATAGCCCCGGTAAAGGTAGCGGTGGTTCAGGATGACGGATGTCGTGCTTTCTCCCGTTTCAGGGTCGGCGACGGTGGTTTCCACTTTTTTGAAGATCCTGCGTCCCATGTAGTCGTAGTCGCCGGTGACGGTGGTCACCGTGCCGTCCTCC
>DLOP01000060.1:1389-3975 GCA_002478505.1 Lachnospiraceae bacterium UBA7481 | reverse complement strand
ATTTTCGTCTGGTTGCCGTCAGCGTCATAGGTGGGGACAAAAGGCTGTTCCCGGGGGGAGAGGGAAGAGTTGGGAATGGATTGCTCAATACTTGTGTACTGGTTGAGTTCGTTGGCCGTGTAAGCGAATTCCTCCTCTATTTCCCGCGCTGTCTTGCGGTTGCCTATGTTGTCATAGTCATAGGCGTAAGCGTCCGTGCCGAGGGTGGCCGCTGCAAGCTCGCTTCTCCCGTTGTAGCATAAAAACTGCCAGATGCTGTTTTCCGCTACTACGTGCGGCTTGCCGGGAACCCCAGCAAATCATAGTTCGCATACAGAGAACAAAATAAAGGCATTATTAAATCAATCATAAAAATAAAACCTTAGTATGAAAAAATGTAATATATATTGTATTTTTTTTGAAATAAACTATTTTTTCCATTCCTCAAAAATTGCATTCATATTACAATCATACCTTTCAAACAATTTTTTAAGATCAGAAGATTTATGATAATCGTTATTTTTTATTTTCTCCCACTGTTTTTTTACATTCTCCCAATTATTTAAGATAAATTCATCCTTATATGGAATAGAAGGAGAATTTATATTTTCGGTCATGATACCTTCTGTTATCAAATATTCCATTTGACTGCACACAGTATTAAGAAGTTGAATACTGGAATGTGTGGGTTTTTCTGCATTAATTAGTTGAAGAGTTTGCAACAAAATCTTTAGTGAAAATTTAAATCTAGTCACATAACGATCATCTTCAACAGAGAATTCTTGACGCATGTTCGTTTGTTCCTTTTCAGCAAATGAAAGATCATTTGCAGAAAAGAAAGTAAGAACAGTTAAAATAATTATTTTTGTTTCCATGATTTAATTTAAATTATTTCGGTATTGTTTACTTTAGCCTTGTTTTATTTGTTTTCTCCGTTGTTTGTCGGGCAATTTGCTGAATATCAACAACCAGATTTTTTGAAGTCTTACGGCAATATTATTCTATATAATTCCGAATTAGATTAATTTATTTCCGAAAAAACGGATAGAAAATTTGATGATTTTTTTTAAAATAATTACTAATATTTCAATAAAATTAGTAATGATAGACCATATAAGATCACCAATCATATTAATCAACAGGGAAGTGTGCTAATCCATTTCGCAACAGCCTTCCCTCCTGTTTTTAAGGCTAATTGCTTAAGTGCTGCTAAACTGGTTGGAATTAAATTCCCTGGTATGTATCCAGCGGCACATCCAATTATAGCAGATACAACAACAGAACATACATTTATTTCTGGACAATTTTTAGTTTGGCACTTCCATATTCGCCATCCTACTTGTTTATAACAACATTGGCATTTTTGAACTACGGCATCTGATACAGATCCTATAGCTGCACCTTTAAGACATGGAAGAATTATGGCCCAAGCAATATTTCCCAGCAGGTCAATATTTTTTAATGGATTGTTTTTGTATGATTTGTATAAGTTCACATCAACATCTAATTCCCCGATAGGATCCTTGCTCGTCCATCTTCCATCAAGAGGGTTATAATGGCGGTGAGTTATAATTATCTATTTATATTTATCTCCATAAGGTTGTTTTCTAAGAATATAATAAAATCTTTATTGGAAAATTTAATGTATTCTGCAAAATCTGTTCGATCCCATCCATTTTTGAAAAAATCAAATATATCCATATATTGATCACTTGGAAAGTAAACAGTTATCTTGTTTGTATCTATATTGAAAACTATATTGTCAATTTTTTTATCTGAAAATAATTTTTTTGTAAACGGAACATTATCGAACAATGTTTCTCTTGAGATTATTTTTTTGTCATTGAAATAGATTGCAATACAGGCAAATATCAATAGCCCTGAAAAAAAGACAACGGATATAATTTTCCACATAATTTTCCACATAATTTTCTATATTGTTTTCTATATTGTTTTCTATATTGTTTTCTATATTTTACAATCCATTCACTTTATATTCATTGCAACAGCATTCACATGTTTTTTCTGGTGGGCAATCTATCCCCTTTCTATTTGCCTTCATATCTTCTAAAGAATCCAAAGCGTGTTCGATTTCTTCAAGTTTTTTCCCTGTCTTTGAATCTACTGCTCCTTTAAATCTACCTTTTAATAAATCAACTATCTCACGTAGCACACCTAGAGAAAGAACTAAATTTGGAGATTTGCTCTCTCTCGTCGCTTTGCACATATACAAGCAATGAAACCATTTATCTGCCCCAATAATATTGGCCTCCTTGAGGGCTTTATACCCTTCAAGCAATTTTTGGATTGCTTTTAAGCTTTCTTCTGTTCCTTGCTTAATAAAAACGAGATCACTTGGATAGATACCTGTGTTTCCCCATCTATCGTATGCAGTAGCCGGATTGTTTCTCACAAATGCATACAAATTCAATTCTTCTTGTTCGGCGATGGGATCACGACTGATCCACCTTCCATCATGGGGGGTATAATGGCGGTAATTGTAGTAAACAAGCCCTAATTCCCCGTCGAACACCTCGCTGCTCCATTGAAGGGGATTGGTGATGTTGCCCCTTTGCGTGACTTCGCCGAAGGGGGCGTAGGAGTAGG
>DLOP01000060.1:0-1331 GCA_002478505.1 Lachnospiraceae bacterium UBA7481 | reverse complement strand
CCGCCGTCTGGATAGCCAGCGGGCGTGTGGCGACGGGTTCCGTCGGGTCCCACAGGATGTACCACAAGGCCGGGTGCGCCGCGCGTTTCTGGTCGAGGGCTGCGATCTGCAGGTAGTCCCGGTAGTGGAACGTTCGTGTTTGGTCACGACTCCGTTTTGCGTGATGCGCTTCATGTATCTGCGACCCAGGTAGTCCGTAGCCGCATTCGATAACGGAAGCAGTTCGTTGATTTCTTGATCAATTGTTCTCTTTCGCGTTGCGAGCGGAGATTTTATCATTGCTTATGATGAATTGTTCGTCGATTTTTTGCATAAAGTAACAAACCAATATTATATCCAGCGCAGAGCCAAAGATTTATAAACCAGTCGGGATTATTTTTTCTAATTGACCAAACCAAAGGCATAAGCAGAGATATATTTATTAGAATCGCAATAGTAATTGATAACCATTTTTTTAGCATTAACTGAATAAGGATAATTATAAAAAAAACACTGCCAATTATCCAACCTAAAAAATAAATATTTAGTGGAAAAAATATGAGTTGATTATAAATAAAAAGTGATTTTTTATTCATTGCTATTAATATAATTAAAATCCCATAGGAGGAATGATATGCCCAGGGGAAATTGGTTTTTGATTTGGTTGATCCATTGGTTGTATTACAGTGCCCGATAATACTTCAAATATTCCTAAATACCAGCCTCCTTCAGGAATTCCCAACGTACCCCCATTATTCCAGTTCGTAGGATCTGGAATAAATCCAGCATGAGCATAACAGGTAAAATGAGCGACTAACCTATTGCGCTGCCTCTTGTAGCAATTACTTTCCTCTCCGTTTTGTGATTCTTGTGCTACGAGACATTTTGCGACCTCGATAACTTGTTTGGAAGTAAAACCTTGTCGAGAATACATCTGCATAAAATTTTTACAAATCGTTCGTGCTCTAGTAGGATAATCATCGTCCATTAATTGACCGAATTTACAACATTTTTTCTCAGGCTTGTATCCATCGCAAATTTCCTTAGCTATTTGGACTGGAAGAGGGTAATCTAGATTAGGGAATGGCTCTGCATCTTTTCTCCCCATGAAATCGAACTTTTGTGAACTTTTATTTTGTATATATTGATACAAATTCTTTCCTCCCTTCTCGGCAATCGGATCGCGTGCAATCCATCTTCCGTCCACGGGATTATAGAATCGGAAGTTGTAGTACACCATTCCCAATTCCGAATCGTAAAACTCGCTGCTCCATTGGAGGGGATTGGTGATGTTGCCCCTTTGCGTGACTTCGCCGAAGGGGGCGTAGGTGTAGGAATTCGCGATGGTTCCG
>DLOP01000063.1:3058-3238 GCA_002478505.1 Lachnospiraceae bacterium UBA7481 | reverse complement strand
AAGTATGCGATATCCTTGCAAAACAGATGAAGCGTGGTCAGGATATGGAAGATCTTTCCAAGATGGATGCAATCATGAAGATCGATCGTGAGGAGACGGGCGATTTTATTGTGAATGAAAAGGATAAAGTCATCAATCTGACGGAAGCAGGCGTAGCAAAGGTGGAGCGTTTCTTCCAGC
>DLOP01000063.1:2705-2935 GCA_002478505.1 Lachnospiraceae bacterium UBA7481 | reverse complement strand
GGACGTATCATGCCGGGACGCCGTTTTTCCGATGGACTTCATCAGGCGATCGAGGCAAAAGAACATGTAAAGGTAAAGCGCGAATCCAAGACATTGGCAACGATCACATTCCAGAACTTCTTTAATAAATTTGAAAAAAAATCAGGTATGACAGGTACGGCGCTGACAGAGGAAAAGGAGTTTCGTGAGATCTACGGAATGGATGTCATTGAAATTCCCACCAACAGACC
>DLOP01000063.1:2488-2682 GCA_002478505.1 Lachnospiraceae bacterium UBA7481 | reverse complement strand
AGAGAGGAAAAGCTGCATGAGATCGTAGCGGAGGTAAAAGCGGCGCATGCAAAGCAGCAACCGGTTTTGGTTGGTACGATCAATATCGACGCGTCTGAGGAGCTGAGCAGGCGGCTGACGAAAGAGGGCATCCAGCATAAAGTGCTGAATGCGAAGTTCCATGAGATGGAGGCGGAGATTGTAGCCGATGCAGG
>DLOP01000063.1:0-2469 GCA_002478505.1 Lachnospiraceae bacterium UBA7481 | reverse complement strand
CGGGGCGTGGTACGGATATCAAGCTGGACGAGAAGGCGAAGGAAGCGGGCGGTCTTTTGATCATCGGTACGGAGCGTCATGAATCCAGACGTATCGATAATCAGCTTCGAGGACGTTCCGGACGTCAGGGCGATCCGGGAGAATCCGTATTCTATATTTCCTTGGAAGATGAGTTGATGCGGTTATTCGGCTCGGAGCGTCTGATCTCTATTTTTACGGCGTTAGGCATCCCGCAGTATCAGGAGATCGAGCATAAGGCGCTTTCCGGCGCGATAGAAAAGGCGCAGCAGCGTATTGAGAGCAGAAACTACGGTATCCGCCGTAATCTGTTGGAATATGATCAGGTAATGAATGAACAGAGAGAGGTTATCTATGCAGAGCGGTTGCGCGTATTGAACGGCGAGAGTATGCGCGACGTTATCTATAAGATGATTACGGATATTACAGAAAATGCAGTGGATACCTGTATTTCCGAAGATGCCCATTCGGAGCAGTGGGATCTGAATGAGTTAAATTCCCTGCTGCTTCCCATTGTGCCGCTGGAGACAGTGGAGCTTGACCGCGTGGCACATAAGAAGGATAGTCTGAAACAGCAGTTAAAAGAAGAAGCTGTGAAGCTGTATGAAGCCAAAGAAGCGGAATTTCCGCAGGAAGAAGCGATTCGTGAGGTGGAGCGGGTAATCCTGCTTAAGGTGATCGACCGGAAGTGGATGGATCATATCGATGATATGGACCAGCTGCGTCAGGGAATCGGACTTGCCGCATATGCGAATAAAAATCCGGTGGCGGAATATAAGATGAGCGGATATGATATGTTTGACAGCATGACCGCGGCAATCAAGGAAGATACGGTGAAGCTTCTTTTCCATATCAAAGTGGAACAGAAGGTAGAACGGGAGCAGGTTGCAAAAGTAACCGGCACGAATAAGGACGACACCGTACAGCGCGGACCGGTCAAAAGGGAGGCGGTTAAGATCTATCCCAATTCTCCCTGTCCCTGTGGAAGCGGAAAGAAATTTAAGCTATGCTGTATGAGTAAGGATGTAAACGGTCAACAGTGACCGGGGCAAAATAAATGATTTAAAGGTGGTGAACGCGGTGGTAGAACTTGACCAGATGAAAACAGAATTACTAGCCTACGAAAGTCCATTAGCGGAAGTGAGGGATTCACTTTGACTTAGCTAATAAGTCAAAAAGGATAGAAGAACTGGATATGCAGATGTCGGAGCCCGGTTTCTGGGATGATCCGGAGCGTTCCAATCAGCTGATGAAGGAAGCGAAGAATCTGAAAGATACGGTAGAGCTGTGTGAACATTTGCAGACGGCATATGATGATATCCTGACGTTGATTGAGATGGGATATGAAGAAAATGATCCTGAAATGATACCGGAGATCCGGGCGGAGCTGGATGATTTTATAGAAAAACTGGAAAATATCAGATTGGCTACGCTGCTGACCGGTGAGTATGATAAGAGCAATGCGATCCTTCGGATCAATGCAGGCGCAGGCGGTACGGAGAGCTGCGATTGGGGCGGCATGCTGTATCGTATGTACTGCCGCTGGGCGGAGAAGAAGGGATTTGCGGTTGAAACACTGGATTATCTGGAAGGGGATGAAGCGGGGATCAAATCGGTTTCCTTTCAGATCAATGGGGAAAATGCCTACGGCTATCTGAAATCGGAACAGGGCGTGCACCGGCTGGTGCGCATTTCTCCGTTTAACGCACAGGGCAAGAGGCAGACGTCTTTTGTTTCCGTGGACGTTATGCCGGAGATCGAAGGAGACGCCGGGATAGAGATCAAAGATGAAGATATCCGTATTGATACGTATCGAAGCAGCGGCGCAGGCGGTCAGCATATCAATAAGACGTCGTCTGCCATCAGGATCACCCATTTCCCTACCGGAGTCGTGGTGCAGTGCCAGAACGAGCGGTCGCAGCATATGAACAAAGATAAGGCCATGCAGATGTTGCGGGGAAAGCTCCTGGCGATCAAGGAAGCGGAAGAGGAGGCAAAGCTGAAAGGCATTCAGGGCGATCTGAAAGCCATCGGCTGGGGAAGCCAGATCAGATCCTATTTTCTGCAGCCCTATCAGCTGGTAAAGGATAACCGTACCGCGGAGGAAACGGCCAATGCCGGCGCAGTGCTGGACGGCGACATCGACAGATTTATCAATGCATATCTGAAGAAGAAAAGTCAGGGAACACTGGAACAGGTGGAATAAAGGAAAAACGCCCCAAAAGGGCGTTTTTCGGTGTGAAACATAGCACTTCTCTGCGAAGCAGCCTCTGCTGCGAGCGGTTAGAAGTGCTTTTCACACTAATTGCTTTTACTAGCCGTAAGGTTGAGGTAATAGTGAGTCAAGGTTGCCTGCATATATGGAATGACCCACAGCAGACCAAAACCGAAAGAAAGCAAGCCTAAAAGAAATAGTGGCAGGAAGCCGGCAATCAGATAAAACAGGCGGAA
>DLOP01000046.1 GCA_002478505.1 Lachnospiraceae bacterium UBA7481 | reverse complement strand
TCTCCTCGTATTATATTGACATACCCATTCTTTACCTATTCCAGGTTATAGGGTATGCTGTTGAAGATGCTGTGGATTGGTTTTTTTCTCCTACCGCACAGACGGTTTCAAGTAGGCTCCAACCACAGCCTCTTTGCTACAATGTTAATCAGTTAGATACCGCATGACGGTTTATTTAGAACGAGGTTACATCGGCAGGGAGCCCTGTGGATCTACCAACAGCATCAATAACTATGAAGGAGGATCACCTGTATGATCTATGTTGGTATTGATGTCGCAAAGGATAAGCACGATTGCTGTATCCTTGGCCCTGATGCCGAAAAACTTTATCCGCTGTTCACTATCTCAAACAACAGGGATGGATTTGACGAACTCTATGAGAAGATTCAGGCCGCAGAAACTGATATTGACCAAATAAAAGTAGGGCTTGAGGCTACCGGCCATTACTCACTCAACCTTCTGGGTTCGCTCATTGATAAAGGTCTGACCACCTGTGTTATCAATCCGTTACATACCAATCTTTACAGAAAAGGTCTAAGCCTTAGAAAGACGAAAACGGATAAAGTCGATGCCAGTTCGATTGCTATGATGCTCATAACCGATAAGACTCTCAAGCCCTACTCGGATACATCATACCACAATGAGGAATTAAAGTCATTAACCCGTTATCGTTTCGACAAAGTTCAGGAGCGTGCAAGACTGAAGGTTTCTATTGCCCGCCTTGTAAACATCCTCTTCCCGGAATTGGAGAAGCTTGTTCCAGATATCCACATGGCTTCTGTGTACGCCCTGCTTTCTGAATTCCCCGGCGCTTCCCACATCGCAGGCTGCCATCTGACTCGTCTTAAGAATCTGCTTGAAACAGCCTCTAAAGGGCGCTACGGACGCGACAAAGCTATCGAAATCCGAAATGCCGCACATACATCTATTGGATCCGTTATGCCCGTAAAATCGTTGGAGCTGAAGCACACCATTCACCTGATCAATGTGTTAACCAAAGAGATTGAAGAAGTCGAAGCTGTCATCAAAAAGATCATGGATGACAGTGCATCCCCTATCATGACAATCCCCGGGATCAGTTATCGCATGGGTGCAATGATCCTTGCCGAGGTAGGCGATTTTTCCCGTTTCGAAAATGCAGATCAGATACTTGCTTTTGCTGGTCTGTCGCCATCCACTTATCAATCCGGACAACTGGAATCAAGCTATGCGCATATGGAGAAACGCGGCTCCCGCTATCTCCGTTATGCCCTGTTCAATGCTACAAAGTTTGTCTGTAAATGGGATGAAACCTTTAATGCTTACCTTGCCAAGAAGATCCAGGAAGGCAAACACTATAATGTTGCCGTCTCTCATGCAGCCAAGAAACTGATCCGGACAATCTACAGAATGGAATTAACCGGCGAGGCATACAGAAAATAAACCCAAACAACTCCATCACCTGTTCTACGGGCATCTGCTCAGATGCTCTGTTTGTCATGCGATTTTCAAGGTGCTGATTTATCAAAAATGTATTTCTACACTTTTCTCAAAAACTTCTTTTCAGGTATTGACTTTTAATAGTTAGTCTACTATTAATTACTCAAACTTCCCACATCAAAAATACGTCTAAATACTTGAAAAATCAAGAAAACCCTACATTTATTTAATGTATTGATAACAAAATACCATGAAAGAGGTGCTACCCATATGATAACAAAAATCCGTAAAAATGTGAATACCGTCTCTCCTCTATCTGGTCACGGGCTGTCTGCACGGCACATCAAGAACTGCATCTTTTCTGGGATTATATAACTCAAATTCTATGATAACGGTATCCAGATTCCCCACCCGTACGAAAATCCCGTTATATCGTTTCCTGACCAAACTTTAAGCTTTCTATAAGACAATCTATGGAATACAGTCCTCCTTCACATACTGGTTTTCCATCTTGAGCAGCAATCCATAACAATTCTTCCCGGCTCCTTGGTTCTTCCAAACTCATGCAAAGCTTTTCAACCGTTTCTTCCCTGCCGTTACTAACCCTGTACCAATTTCCCATTGTATCACATAAAAAAAGCTGATTTTTATAAACTTCCGCAAACCCAATATCCTTTTCGTTGTCGTCGTTTTCGTCTATCCGGAATTCTCTCACTATCTTATTTTTACTATCTATTTTATATAGCTTATTTGTTCGACAAGGAATAATCCAGACAGCATTGTCCATCACACATAGATGCTTATCTAAAGAACAATCCTCACAATAAACCACTTCTTCATAGTACTCCCCATACCAAAACACCACACATCCGTTATTCCAAGTCAGCAACGCAAGACCATCTTTCATTTGATACACACCATAATATCCGTTTGCTTCACTTCCTACTTCATAACATCTGCATATCCCGTTTTCCATATCATATTCTACCAGACGGTTATTCTGCCAAGATGGCAAATACACTTTATTCTCTATCTCTACAGCCTGTAGCCCAAACAAGAGTCCCTTTCTATCCATGAATGTACCCTGCTCTATTTGCTCCAACACCCCATCTACAGTTTCTATCTTTTTGCTTTCAAGATCTACCTTCAAAATTCCATAATAATTATGTCCGAAAAGATGAAGATATTTTCCAAATACCCTTCCGTCAGCAAAAGGATTAGGGAATATCCGCGGATTCTCTATTTTAGTAAATTGCTTACTTATAAGATTAAAAATATGAACATCCTTTGCGAACATCGGAAGAAAAATCAGATTATCTTTATCTTTATACATCTTTAAAAAAAGATATTCTACATTAAATAATTCCTCAGGAAAATCCGCGATCCATTTCACCTTATGATCAGTTATATCATAGCAATACAAGCCATTATAATTTCCCGACGCAAACCATATTTTATCATCTACCCTTATACAATCGATAAACCACAACTTCTTATTCCACATAACAGCATCTCCTAATAAAACACAATCATCAATCCCTGCTTTAAGCTTATTAATTCGTTGTTGCATTATCACAACTATAAAATATATTATCTTATAATATAACTTTTTCGATTTTTATAATATCATATCTAAGAATCACAATCAAGGTCAACCCTTTTAATGGGCTTTTATCCACTATCAATTTACATATTATCGAATCAAAACAAAGAGAGAAGTCTTTCTCCATTCTACTACAAAAAGCAGTAAAAAGGAGCTGCAACAGCAGCTCCATCCGGCAGTCATTTTCCCATACCTTTATCTCTTGAATTGTCCCTGACTCCCGGCATCGGACATCCGATTTAACCACTCTACCATAGCCGGAAGTCCAAGCATCAACGCCATCATTCTCTATAGGAATGCTTTTTCCTAAAATAGCAAATAAATGTAAGATGATTATAATGCAGAAATATGCTATTTTTTATTTTAAGCAAAAACGGCCCTGATAAAAACAAATTTTACAACATATCATTTGATAATAAAATACTTTTAAATGTTTAATAAAAACCATTTTTAAAAGATTCTTCTTAAGGTTAATTCGTTCCCGACAAACGAAGCATCTCCTGCAAACGTTGAATCTCCGCTTTTTGCTCGGCTAACTCCGCCGCCTGCCTGGCATTCTCCGCTTTCTGCTTGGCATTCTCTTCTTTCTGCTTGGTATTCTCTTCTTTCTGCTTGGCATTCTCCGCTTCCTTCTCGGCAAGTTCTTCCTTCAATTCCCTGATTTCTACGCTGGGTAGTTTTATTAACGGTTTGGTCATCTTATCTGCCTCCTCCCACAGTT
>DLOP01000098.1:10749-11886 GCA_002478505.1 Lachnospiraceae bacterium UBA7481 | reverse complement strand
CTCCCGCAAGGGGAGCGACCTTTGGTACAATATTCCAATTGTCCGTAAATATTGTATTTCAATCCACACTCCCGCAAGGGGAGCGACTGGGTTGATATGATACATGACGGTCATGCAATAATTTCAATCCACACTCCCGCAAGGGGAGCGACCCAAGATCATTAAACCACAATGCGTCGCAATGATAATTTCAATCCACACTCCCGCAAGGGGAGCGACGTTTCTCCGGTGATAGTCTTATACTTAGTCAAAAGATATTTCAATCCACACTCCCGCAAGGGGAGCGACGACCATCAACAATGCTTTCAGTGTGTTTCACGTATTTCAATCCACACTCCCGCAAGGGGAGCGACTAAGATACAGTATTTTTCCAATATTGCCATCAATATTTCAATCCACACTCCCGCAAGGGGAGCGACGATTATCTGTCACAAGACTATAGAGATTTGGTTTTTATTTCAATCCACACTCCCGCAAGGGGAGCGACGTTTCTTTCTGTGTGTCAACAAAAACATTAAAAGCAATTTCAATCCACACTCCCGCAAGGGGAGCGACTGGCTTTCCTCTAATACAGTTTTAACATCAAACTTATTTCAATCCACACTCCCGCAAGGGGAGCGACAAAGATGTCTATGATCTGTTGCGGTGAGGGATTCTATTTCAATCCACACTCCCGCAAGGGGAGCGACATAGTGGATGCATTGGAACAAGGCTTGTTCATTATTTCAATCCACACTCCCGCAAGGGGAGCGACGCCATGTTAATTTCCCCTTTCTGCATTCAATAATTATTTCAATCCACACTCCCGCAAGGGGAGCGACGACTGAATGCTCTGCAAGTCCCCCTTCTGCATGGATTTCAATCCACACTCCCGCAAGGGGAGCGACTCTGAACGAGTTCAATTAAAGGACAAGAAAACAGATTTCAATCCACACTCCCGCAAGGGGAGCGACATCCGCTTCTTTGACTGTTCCCAAAGGTCACATATTTCAATCCACACTCCCGCAAGGGGAGCGACGACCTCTTTCATCCAGTGGTCAAACTGTGCAAGGTAATTTCAATCCACACTCCCGCAAGGGGAGCGACAAATTTTGCAGTTTCGCTTGTTTATTTTACGCTATTTCAATCCACACTCCC
>DLOP01000098.1:10460-10589 GCA_002478505.1 Lachnospiraceae bacterium UBA7481 | reverse complement strand
TCTATCTTGTTACTTTTTATGGTGCGAACCTCCCTGATATTTAATGTCAACTTACCACTCGCACCAGATTATATTATTAAAGTTCCCTCAGCATCATAAGAAGATTTACTCCCAAAATGCTCAACCTTT
>DLOP01000098.1:711-10322 GCA_002478505.1 Lachnospiraceae bacterium UBA7481 | reverse complement strand
CTTTCGCAACTTTGCGAAGACGAGTCTTCCCTGCCGCATTCTGGGTAGAAACATCATACGTAATTAACACTAACATCTATACACCTACTTCCATAAAAATGGCGGATACTCATCAACATCCCCACGAATAGTCCGAGCAAGCAGTAAAGCCTGTACATAAGGAACCAGTCCCCACTCAATCTTTTCTTTTAGGTACGGATGCGTTATGGTTTCTTTTTTATGATTCTGCCACGCATTAAAAAACACTTTCCTCCCATCGTCGTTTAATAAAACTGCGTTGTCTTTTTGCTTTTCAAAATGAACTGCCTGAATCGCTTTTGTATTGATTAAAGTTAAGACAAACCTATCTGCCAAAACGGGTCTTAATTCTTCCATTAAATCAAGCGCAAGCGATGTTCTCCCCGGTCTGTCACCATGCATAAACCCTACATACGGATCTAACCCGACACTAGACAAGGCGTTAGCGCAATCACCTGCAAGCACTGTATAAGCAAACGATAATATCGCATTTATATTATCAAGCGGTGGTCTGCGGTTCCTTGTTGTAAATTCAAAATCTTCTTTCTGATTCAGTACCATATTATTAAATACAGAAAAATATTGCTCAGCAGCTTTTCCTTCAACCCCTCGGAGTTCGTCCAATCCAAGTGTATTATCTATTTTGGTCAACGTATCATATAAAACATTAGACATCTGTTTAAGTTTTTCAGCATCCACACGATATGCATGGTCTCTCAACGTACGTTCTATGCTCCATCTGCTGTTAAAGACTTTTCCCATGATCATATTTTTAGCATATCCCAAGCTTCTGCTATCATCATCGGATATTCGATATTGTTCTTTTCTAAGAAGTACATTCCCGTATTCCTTTCCAACAACCCTGGCTAAAAATTTTCCCCTCGGTGAGAAAAAACTCATTCCAATTTTCCGATCAGCACAAGCACCCATTAACGCCGGACTTGCTCCCTTATATGTAAAACATATGATATTTTCCAATGTATGAAGTGGAAACCTGCCAAGCGTTTTTTCTTCGTCCTGTATCACAATATTTTCACCATCAAGAGTTAAATAACAGCTCTCGGTCATAATATACAGGGTATTTAATAATTTTCGCACGTCAGTCCTCCTGATATTATGAAAAAAATGCTTGCCTCCGTTAAAACATAAGGCTAATTGATACGCGCCATACTACTCATTTGCTCTAATATTTTGCTCAATATAATCCCTGACTTTCATTGTCTTTTGAATCTTCGGAACACACAGATTTTCCAGTGAGCAGGCTTTGCATTGCTTGGTGGGCTTTACTTTTGGTGTATATCCTCTTCTAAACAGCTCATGCATTTCTTTTGTCATCTTCTTTACTTCTTCTCGCAGATTATCCGTAAACTCTACATAGCTGCGCCGTCGGTTTTCACCATAATACAGATACCCATCGGGTATGCTTGTCTGAAACATTTCTTCCAGACAGATCGCCTGTGCACAAAGCTGTAATTCATCAACATTATTCCCCTTGGGTGTCCCACGTTTATACTCAACAGGCACAGGCTGCCATTTTCCATCGTATCCAAATAATTCTATACCCCTTTCGTTCTTATGAAATTCAACGACATCGCATTGTCCGCTAACTCCAAGTTCATGGGAAGAAATACGCAGTCCTCTGACAATCAGCAGATTACCTCTTTTTTCAAAAGAGCCCTCATCATGTGCCTTCTTATGCATCAGTTCACCCGCAGTTGTCCTATAATTTTCAGCCCACTGCTGTTCAATATGTATGATTGCCCACTGTCTTCTGCAAAATGCAAAATGTTGAATACCGGAAAGCATTAAGTAATCTTCTTCAGAATACATGGTTAAATACCTTCTATTTCCTCAAGCTTTAAATCCGGTAAAGAATCTACTTGTATATCATAGTCTTCAAACTCTTTTGGATCATCTACTTTGGCGGCAATCCTTATAAGCCTATGAATCTTGGCTGATGAATACTGACCTATAGGACAATTATGTTTCCACCAATAAACCTTGCACACTTCCATACTTCCATCAGGTCTTGCAGAAGAACTGTCGTTTACAAATAATGTGCGTAAGGCTTCCTTGATCTTCTCTGCATCTTCATCACTGAAGCCTGTCTTTTCAGCAAGCTGATGATTAATACTGCCTTTTACAACATATAAAGCCGAAGATATCTTATGTTTCATTCCCATTGTATCTGAGGATTTCTTTCCATCCTTTACTGTTTCACTGTTAACACTTTTGGTTATCTGCATGCTGTCAATGGATACCGGCAATACACTAAAAGCTGAATGAACAGAAACTGGACCTCTCACGCCCACCGATACACTGTCGTCTTTGAATGCAAATACCTGTCCAAAACTGCGGACATCAATCCATTTCTCACATGCTGCTTTTGCATAAGCTTCCTTATTTTTATCCTTTAATGCTTGCTGCATTGCCGCGTTACTTTTCGCTCTGTCTGCAAGGCTCTTACATTCATCATCAGATCGCTCGTCACTCTGCACAAAAATATTTTCTCCCATATCCTGTAGCCTGTTTCTTATTTTTCGTTTTATGCATACATCAGATATCTCGCCAAATCCATCATATGTCTCACGCGGTCTGTTTCCATTCAACGGATCTCCATTGGGATTTGCATTTTTCACCATTACCAAAACCTCAAAATCAATCTTGTTTGTAAATTCACTCATCATTCATTCCTCCTTTTATTGTTCTTTTTTTTCAAAAGTTTTTTTCATATATTCCATCTGTTGATAATATCCCGGTAAATACATTTCTGATAAAGTTCTGTTATCAAACTCGTTTTTTTCAAAGTGTGACATGATTTCACTTGTCCACTCTTCAAACTTTGTCAATTCAAAATTATTTAGTTTTTTTTCATAGGCGACCAGATTCTGCTTTATCGTTTTAAATGTTTTAGCTGGTCTGCTACTGTATGCATTCCAGTAACGCTTTGCATTTGTTGTCCGTCGTTCTTTCACTTTACCGTTCTCATCATACTCAAACATGGCTCGCTGCTCCATGTAATCATATACTGCCAAAAGTCTTCCGAACAAAACATTTCGGTTTTTAATGTTGTCATTTAGGAAATTCTCCATCGTCCTATCTCCCTTCTCATAATTAAATCTTATCATCGCACATACAACGCAAAGTACATCATTATACCAGACATAATCACTCATGCTTTGTGGCATGGATGCGCGTCTTGCCGCCGCTTTAATAAGATCCGGCGGAATTTGCACCCCCTCTCGCGTAATACATGGCAGTAACCGCTTAACTGTACCTCTAATCAGTTTGCTGTCCGCTTCCAGCCATTCTGACCTTTGAGTACCAAATGCTGCAAGTACCATATCTCTGGGGGAGGGGGTGCATTCACAGGTGACTGTCTTTTTACCTTCCTCCGATTTTTCTACTCTTACAGTCCTGCGCCATTTACAATGCTTTTGCCAGTTTATTATTGCATCAGCATATTGTTTCCCACCTATCTCATCATAATATACAATTGCGAGACGACCGGTCGTTGCTGCATCCAATGCAATGATTGCAACTTTATCATCCATTTCAAATCTTCCGACATATCCGTTTATCGCATTATTAAACTTTTCCGCAAAATATTTGCCGGTATCATGTTTATTTAGGCTTAATGTTTCATCCGACCCGATCATGTCAAAATCAAAGTCAAAATCATCAATGTCATTACATGCATTGATTGAATCCTTCATCATATCGGGAAGCTGCATATCTCTATTTACCATCCAGCAAACGATTGTTGACTCGTCACGCGTATACCCTTGTTTCTGGATGAGCCAGCGTAGGGCGTTGTGGGCTTTCTGAGATGCATCATAACCGACTGAAACTGCTTGTTCTTTCGAAGTAAACCTTCCACGATAAGTAAATCCTGATTCATCATTTCCTGAAATCAGCTTTGCCTTGTCGCCGCTATTTCGTATTTTGGAAGGATGTTTATCAGAACACGATTCTATTTCTCCCGACGTATAACATAGCTTTTTTTCTCCTGATTTTTGTTGATAATATTCGCTGTACTTTTTATACAGTTCCCGATTCTTCCATACTTCCTGCGGCATGCTGCTACCCCAGACGATAAATCTTATGTTAGCTCCTGTTTGACCTAATCCATGTATTTTTGTTTGATCTGTAAGCCTACCATCTTCATCCAATTCCAATGCTTTGCTTCTTACCAGATCCTGTATTAACGATTTCTTTTCAACGTATTTGTATATCGCCTGTACCATAGGATGTGTATAGCCCGATTCTGCCCAATCTTGAAGTTGTTCCATATAGGCTTCAAAATAGCTTTCTTTATTATCGCCCGTATACAATGTATAGTCCCCTGCTATATAACAAAGTTTATCACACAACGGATGCGGTGCAATCCCACTGCTCCTAGCAGCCGAATCCTCTGTCACTGGAATAATTGTGACTACATCACTACCTTTCTCAAGTTTTCTGGCTCCTTGAAAATCACCCTCTTGATCAATCGTCACCTCAATCTGTGCATTGAATGTCGAGTGGGAAATCGGTAACAATACCGCCTGACCATTTTTATCAACTCCCGCCAAGTCGGAATAGACATCATATGCTTCAACTAAAGTCCTTAACCATGCCAAACAAGTCACCTCCCTCAAATTCATTTAGTCCTGCAAAATTCTCTTCAAAGACAAACTGCTTTTGTTTCGCATCCCGCAGGACATGTCTTATCACACATTCTTCAGGACGCGGAAAATGTATTACTCCATTAGTCATCTGCGCGTTCCAAAGCCGTACTGTCATTTTTCCTTTTTCATCTTCCCTGACAGCTTCATCCGGGTAAGTAATGCCATGCACCATAACCCCAAATGATAAATTTGTGTTATCATATGTCCCTTTACCTTCATGAAAAGGACACGGCTCCACATAACCCTGACACTCTCTCGCTCCTAAGAAGATATCCCTTCTTCCTCCTCTTTCAACCATTCTCTTTGCAATATCGTAGTGCTTATTTTCATTGCGATCGTGTGCCAAATCCTCTCTGTTTTCATTCCATTCAAAATGGGCTTTGACTCGATATTCCACGTTACGCAAATAGGTGTAATATGATAAATCATTTCCGCCATTATACTTAATCGGTCTTATACCTTTTGATTCCGTCTGTATCGGATTCATAATACGACATTCATCAATAATCCACGTAATGGTGGGTTTCCAGTATATTGATTCCGTTATCCCTTTCAGTGCCTGATATGTAGGTATTTGATAACTAAACTTTTCACCGCCCGTTTTCGATAATGGGTCTGTAAACAATGCATATTTTCCAAATACACTGTATTCAATGATATTAGGCTTGTCCATATTTTCCTTCCTTTCTAACATTAGTTTTTTTTACTTCTCTTTGTAAATATTACTGATTGCACTTATGATATTTCTGCATAAAGCACTCCTGTTAAAATATGAGTGTTTCCCACTCTGGTGTGATCCCATAGTCACTGTTGTAAGCTCCGGGAGCCGCTACCATATAAAGATCTGGTATTTTGTCACTTACTGGTTGTATCAGCCCATCAAACATTTTTAACTGGCTTCTCCTAACATTTACGGTGTATCGCTGAGCTTGTCGTATATAAGCTTTTATCTTTGCTGCGTCAGCCTCTGTCTGAATAGATTCTATAAGTTCCACGCCCTTCTTGTATGGCACAATGACTCCAAAAGAATGATCGTCTATGACTCTATAAGCCTTTCCCGCTGTTTTATAAGCTTGATTCATGAGATTCCTCTTTTCTTTAGGAGTAAATCCCATTGACAATAATTCAATAATGTTTGTGTCCAGTTCTTCTATCGGAAAATTCATTTTATCTGACGCGTAAAAGTATACATTTTTATAATATTCATTCATCCATTCAGGCATTAGCAGACTGTCAGGTTTTTTGCTGTTAAGATATTGATATATAACCTTCTCTGTTATCCTTAAATTTTGTTGCAATTCTTCCATATTACCTGTATTTTCATCTTCAAGCATGATCAGATATATTATGCCTTGATCCATTTCACCATTTCTGTTGCATCGCCCCGCAGTCTGTGCCAAGCTGTCCAGCCCTGTCATAGACCGATATACACATTCAAACGAAATATCCACGCCTGCCTCAATCAGATTTGTACTGATAACAACAATATTTTCTTGTTTATTCTTAAGTGTTTCCTTAATAGAAGTAAGTTTATCGCTTCTATGCTCGGCACATAAGTTTGTCGTCAGATACTCAGCATTGATATTTCTCGCCTTTAATATATCATACAGCCTTCTCACTGCCGATTTCGTATTCAAAACTACCAGAATTGACTGATACTCTTCTGTCCGTTCTGCAATCTCATCCCCAAGACTTTCAAATGTATATTTTTGATCCATCTTTGGCGTATTAATTTTTACTCTCTCAAATTTACGAACCCATTCAGTTGTATTATCTATCATATATTTGGGGTTACTGTAGCAGATTGGGCACTCTGCTTCCTCTAAAGTCGGCTGTGTGGCTGTACACAAGATGACATTTGTTTTGCATACGGTATTTAAAAAATTAACCATATAGTTAAATGTATGTATGCACTTTAACGGCATTGCCTGAACTTCATCAATGATCACAACCGCATTGACAAGTCGATGCATTCGTCGTATCGACTCACTCTTATCTGAAAAGAGTGTATTCATAAATTGAACAAATGTCGTACAGATAAACGGTTCTTCCCAGTTGATATCATACCTTGACAATTCGCTGTTCCGATAATCCTCGTCTTCCGCTTCCATATTTTTAATTACTGACGAATGGTGTTCAAGTATCCACTTGTCATTACCAATTGCATCACGGAACACTTGAGCATTCTGTTCTGTTATAGATATGAACGGTGAAACGTAAATAATACGCTCTGTCTCCGGATGCAGCCTACAAAACTTCAATGCATACGCAAGGCTGCTCAATGTCTTACCTCCACCGGTAGGAATCGGCAGACAATATATCCCTGCGGGATGTTCTGCAAATCGTACACATTCTTTCTGCAATAAATTTCTCGCTTCAAATATTGCTTTTTCTTTATCAGTTAATTGAGAGTCGGCAATAGATTGCTGCTTCCTACTCATAAATTTCTCAAAATTTTCTCCGGCATTTTCAAATATCTCTTTAAAACCGAAGTCTGTCGGTTTTGATAACGTATTGATATTATCCATAAAATCCGAAGTTGCCTCCCAGTCCGAATCTATTAATATAGATAGCATTAGGCGTTGGAGACAAGCAAGCATAAAAAATTTACATTCAGATAGCATTGCTTTTGCCGCACTACCATATTTGGACAAGAATATGGGTTTTAGTTCAATCAGTAATCCTTTTATTTTATTCCTTACTGAATTAAATTCATCTGTTGCATCTATAAAAATTTTATCAAGTTCATATTTATTCAGATAGTCTCGTTTTGCATTATCATAGGCTTCATCATAATCATCAACTTTACTGAGTTTATTAGAAAATGTATCTATATGTTCTATTTCTTTATCAACACAATCAAACAGACCATGGTGTGCCGCAACCGCATAAGAAATCAACTCAACCATAGCTTTTGTATTATTTGGACCGTCATGGTAGCGGTCATAAATGCACTTTGCTCCTGTCGATGCATGTGCAATAGTTCCTCTTAGTTTTCGTTTTGTATTTTCATCAGCGTGCAGGTAATCATTGAATATCTGTTTGTTTTTACCCATATCATGAAAAATTCCGCATAATGACATAATCTGAGATAGTCCGCACCTTTTTCCCTTTTCATTACATAAGAATGTAGTTTTCCGGGTATGCTCTGCCACCGATTCTTCTCTGTTATATCCATCATTTGAAATATGTGCGGTCAAATTTTATTCCTCCATCTGTTTTATAAATTCCCTCCAGAAGTCTAATATCTTTTTTAACAATTTCCATATATATTTTCCTTTCTGCTTATTAAACAAGACTTAAAATTATATTGTCTATCTCCCTATAAACAATATCACATTTACTGTCCAATAAAAAGGACTGCTTAAAAGAATATCTTTATATTTATTAATAGCTGATTTTACCCCTTGAAATACAGAAAATTTATTTGTAAAACCGTCCTCAGTTTGGGGACATTTTCATTTTACCCACCCTATCCTGTTAAATTCATCAGAACTTATGTTATCAAACTTTTTATACTCTACCCCAATGGATCAATAACTGACTGGGCAAAATAAAATATCTCTTTGACTGCACCAAATCCTCCCTTGCATCCTCTGCATCTTCATCATTTAACTTTGCATAATCAAAATCTTTGTTACCTGCTTCCAACTCTCCTGCATTTACAAATTTAATAAAGTTCTCTGAAATATATCTATAAAACAGCATGCCTAACACATACTGTTTAAAATCCCAACCGTCTACGCTGCCTCTAAGGTCATTCGCCATGTTCCATATGGTGCGGTGAAGCTCATCTCTCTCTTGTTCTTTCTTGTTATCAATCATTGGGCAATCTCCTAACATAATTTTCCAAGTTGATTTTACTATAAAACCTCAAATTTGTCATTTAGATTCTCCTAAAAATTACATATAACATGTAAATAAGACAGATTTCTCTGTCTCATTCCATCTCTAATAATGTGTATATCTTTCTATTCTTTGAAAATATTTAATAAGTGAACTAAGAGTTACAGATAAATATTCCAATATCCCTTTCTGTCAGACCCCACTCTTTCTATAATGCCCTTTTCTCTTAGGTTTTTAAGTTTAATAGATACAGTTTTTCTGCTTATATCAAGCATTTCAGCAAGTTCAGTGGTTTTATATTTTGAGTTATCTTTTAATAATTCAATAATCCTTTTTTCTGTAACATCTGTAACCTTTTCTGTGACTTTTGTAACCTTTTCTGTGACTTTTGTAACCTTGTTGCTTTTTCTATCGCTTGTCGGTGCTGCTCCCGCTGATCGCATAGGCACGATCAACCTAAAACATCGTCTTCCTCAAAATTCGGTTCCGCTTTGGAATAGTGTTTACACTTTTAAATCCGCTTTCCCATATGCCATTAATTTTATATGCATATCAGATACAGGGGCAGGAATACTTTTAAAGAAGCTTTATTATGACCAAGACATTCATTATTGATAAAAGACAGAAACCGACAGAAGAGCAACTGCGGGAAGTAACAGGGGCAAAAAAACATCCAGGGATCCAAAATGATAGAAGCATATCATTTGCCAATCAATGATATGCTTCCATTATTTTAAAAAGATTCTTCTTACGTTTAATTTACT
Source organism: Lachnospiraceae bacterium UBA7481 (assembly GCA_002478505.1). Classification (GTDB taxonomy): domain Bacteria; phylum Bacillota; class Clostridia; order Lachnospirales; family Lachnospiraceae; genus NK4A136. The sequence goes on along the minus strand of DLOP01000098.1, from coordinate 1,024 downwards.
TCCGCCAGAGTTGTAAATTTTATTATTTGACTTGTGGCGGCTTCGAGTACGTCATTTTATTTTTCAGAGTTATTGAGGTTGGCAAGCAGCCTGCGGAGATGTTCGATTTCCGCATCCTTCTTGGCAATGTCGGCATCTTTTTTAGCAATGTCAGCATCCTTCTTCGCAATTTCCGCATGGTTTTTAGCGATTTCATCATCCTTCTTCGCGATTTCCGCCTCTTTTTGAGAAAGTTCTTCTTTCAGTTCATCCCTCTCCCCGGTGACTTTTTTGAGGCGTTTTTCCCTGCCCGCCGTGCGGCGGTAGTAATCCT
>DLOP01000098.1:0-689 GCA_002478505.1 Lachnospiraceae bacterium UBA7481 | reverse complement strand
CCTGCGTAAGCTGACGGACGGTGGCAACGGCATCTTTGATATATTGATTGTTTTTTGCAAGCATTTTTAGTTCCTCCCAAGTGGTAGCTTTAAACAGGGCGGCCCAGCGGTCGATCTGATAGGCGCGGTCTTCCTTGGTTGCAAGGTTTATATGAGTTAAGTCTAACACAGACAAACGGAATTTGTCACTATATATCCGATGATTTTTTTCATTCATAAGATAGTAATTGGCAAAAAATTCGGGGCTGTCCGCAAAGAGGGTAAAATCCAGAAGCCCGATCTGTATGGCGGGGCGGATATCTTCATAATCTTCCCCACGGTTTAAGTTGTCAAAGACGCGGCACAGATAGCACAGGGAGCGCTCCGGCCAGTTCCCTTCATTGATGACTTGTAGCTCCAAATTTAGGATCGTATATCCGTTTAATTCCACTTTGATGTCGAGGATATAGTTTTTTTCATCAATGGTCTTACCCAGCTCGATCGGATTGAGGATCGTGACGGAGGTAACGTCATCAGGATCCAGATGGAGCAGGGAGCAGATAAGGGATTTTAAAACATTGGTGTTGCTCTGCATCAATGCCCGGAAAAGGTAATCATTGGTCATGCGGACCGGGATGGCTCCGTGGAGGTCATCCAGACTGACGGTATCTTTGTATGTAGTAGAAATATTGCTTTTTTTCATAAATATG
>DLOP01000112.1 GCA_002478505.1 Lachnospiraceae bacterium UBA7481 | reverse complement strand
ACACAAGCTGATGATGAGCCTCTTTTAATAATGTTATCTCTTCTGCAGTCAGGAGATACCCTTTACGAAGCATCATACTGATACTCATTCCAAATCCCCAGTCGTAGAACATGCACTCCAATTCTTTCTCATAGTCTGCAAACACGCCTCTCTTTTTCAAATCTTCCATAAGAATCAGCCATACACTGGCATTATCCAGCTTATGGGCATCCCAATTCCGATGCACTGTAGAGTCCGGCGTCTGCAAATAAAAATAGAGCGCCGCATCAACAAAAACATGCTTTTTCTCATAGATGCGGACCGGCAGAGTAAAAGAAGGTTCTTCACAGATCAATCCCTCCGCAAACCGGATGTCATGTTCTTTAATTAACGACATTCGATACAATTTTCTCATACACCCAAAAGAAAAATTCTCTGTTGATGCCATAAGTATCTTCCGTTTTGTCTCATCATCAGATAAATCCTTTAAGTAGCTGCCATTTCCCTGCTCTATTTTTTCTCCGGTCTCCGTATGGTCAGTAACTACTTTATAACGATATTCCACCACATCAGCATTATATTGTACCGCCGTATTATATAAGACTTCCATTGCCTGAAATGCCAGCCAATCATCTGCATCACAAAACATCAGATACTCTCCGCCCGCATAAGAAATGCCCACATTCCTTGCTCCCCCCTGTTTCCTATTCTGCTCCAGCGAAACGACAATCACTGACTCCGGATACTGTTTTTCATATGCAAGCATAAGTTCCATGGTTGCACCATCATCCGTAGACGCATCATCTACCAGAATAATTTCTATATTTTCCACACCTATCGTCTGTCTTATCAAATGTTCTATGCACCATGGCAGATAATTTGCAGCATTGTAGCATGGAACTATTACGCTGATCTTTTTCTTCATATATCGTGATACCCCGAATATTTTAAATTATTTTATTTTTCGTATCTTATCATATCATAAGTATACTTACATTTACTGTAATGTACAAGCATTATATAAAATATGACAATAATATCTCACAGATCCATACCGCTGTCCGAAATCTTTATTTGAAAATTTAATGTTGACAATTCATTTTTTTGGTGCTATAGTTAGTTACACAAGTAATGAACCATTTAACCAAAGAAGTATTAACAGTGCAGTAAAACATTAATTCGTTTCGAAAATTCGCAGGTTATGGAAAGGCATGGTTAATTAGTATGAATGAGATTCTCACACAGGAAAAATCAATCTATCTGCAGATCAGTGAGATGATTGAGAATGATATTCTCAGGGATATCCTGCTGGAAGAAGAACGGGTACCTTCTACCAATGAACTTGCGGCGCTTTATGCCATCAATCCGGCAACTGCTGCCAAGGGGATCAATCTTCTGGTAGATAGAAATATTTTATATAAGAAAAGGGGGATTGGAATGTTTGTGACCTCCGGGGCAAAAGAAAAGATCAGACAGAATCGAAAAGAGGAATTCTACCAGCGTTATTTCAAAACCATGATGGAAGAAGCGTACAGCCTTGGAATAACCAGAGAAGACCTAATCCGCATGATCCATGCCGAAGAAGATAAAAAATAATGATATTTTCCATAAAAATATGATAAAAGAAAGGAATGATCATCATGGAAAACGCAAAAGACCTTATGCCATTACAGTGTAAAAACATTATTAAAAAGTATAAAGAAAAAGAAGTTCTGCATAATATCGACCTTACCTTAGAATCTGGTAAGATTTACGGTCTGATCGGCAGAAACGGTGCGGGCAAAACCACTCTTTTGTCCATTCTTGCCGCACAGTGTCCCGCAACCTCCGGCGATATTACGCTAGGAAAAGAAACCGTCTGGGAAAATCAGCAGACGCTTTCCCATATCTGCTTTTCCAGAGAATTGAATCCTGTTGCGGAAAGCGCAATCGCATCAATGAAAGTAAAAGATTATTTAAAGGCTGCTTCTATTTATTATCCCCACTGGGATAAGGAAATGGCAGATCGTCTTGTGAAAACCTTCGAACTGGAACCAGGGAAAAAAATCCTGAAGCTGTCAAAGGGTATGCTATCCATGCTTACCATCATTCTGGCACTGGCAAGCAAAGCCGATTATACGCTACTGGATGAGCCCGTCGCCGGGTTGGATGTCTTCATGCGTGATAAGTTTTACAAACTGTTGTTGGAAGAATATGAAAAAACCGGACGTACTTTTCTGATTTCCACACATATCATTGATGAAGCTTCTCCAGTTTTTGAAGAAGTCATAATATTAAAAGACGGCGCCATTCTTCTCAAAGAAAATACAGAAGACCTATTATCAAGGGCAGTTCATATCAGCGGCAGGGAAGATGCTGTTGACGCGGCAGTCAAAGGTTTAAAAACTTACCGTCCTGAGAAGATTGGACGCAGCAAGGGCATTACGGTACTGATGGAAAATGGTCAGGAATTTCAGTCATCCGGCGAAATTTCCGTACAACCGGTATCCCTGCAAAATCTATTTATTGCACTTTGCGGAGACGAAAACTAATTTTTAAAAGGAGCATACGATTATGAACGAAGGATTCAAACGTCATATACATTATATCAGTCTGTATCAGGGCAAAATATTTTCCATCATTATATTGGGCGGTCTGATCTACGGTATCTTTCTGACTACAGTTATTAATAACCCGCCAGATGAAATAATAAGATATCTCGAAACGATTCTGGCCATCATCCCATGCAGTCTGATTACAAACTATATCAGATACCAGATCGATTTTTGCCTGTCTATGGGATGTACCCGCAGAAATATCTATCTAAGTATTTATATTCTTACAGCAGAACTCTTAGTAGAATCCTTAGCGGTCTTTCTACTCATGAAAATGATTGCTTCCACCTCCATAACCGTCGATATAATCCGGTCCTTTGTGATCTCGGAACTCTTATCTGCTACATTAGGGGTTCTGAATGGGGTTCTGATCCGCCGGTTCGGCTTTGCAAAAATGGCGCTGATCCTGGTCATCATTTATGGGGGCTTAGCTGTTTTTGCACTGAACTCTTTCTTCCTTATGACAGAATTTCTATCGAGTCCCTCATCCTGGTTACTCATCATTGGAGGTATACTGATTCTCTATGGTCTGATCGTAACTCTTTTTGGCAAAAGAACCATCGACAGAATGTAGCTAGAGAAAAAATTTGTTTTGCAAATATTGTACCCGCGGTATAGCACTAAAGTGCATTAAGAATCGCAGGTTACGGAAAGGCATGGTTATAAATATGCGAAAATTTTGGAATTCCACTCAAAAAAACTTTGTTTCCTTACTTATTATTACCGGACTGGTCTATCTTATTGGACTGATTCTAAATCTGATCTTTATGTATGGAATCCTAGGCGGACTACACGATATGCCTGTATTTCCTCTGGGCAGTACGATGTCCCTGATTTCAGTTGCTATGCTCTGGATCATTAGCGGTCCTTTTATCGTAAAAAAATATTTTACGCTTGCCATATCCATGAGTACAACAAGGGAAAACTATATCCTGACGGAATTGTTCCAGACCGTCCTCGGAAGCCTGATTCTGTATATCATCTGCTTTCTTCTGTTTCAATTGGAGAACAGCGTACTGATTCCCTTATGCTATTCTGACTTTTCCAGAGAACCAGACCTTCCGTTTTTCACTGCCCTGTTTGGCAGCTTTTCTTCCGGCATCTTCTGGGTGCTGGCATTTGCAGCCATAGTTTTGGGCATACGCCTGTTCCTCGGCAGCCTCCTCATCCGTTTTGGTCAAATCATCTACTGGATCCTCTGGGGAATATGGATGTGTGCCAGCGTATTTGTATCAAGCATGGACAACGAGACGCTGGCGTCATGGGAACATAATATTGATTATGCCGGAAGCCTTTTGCACGGTCACTTTATACCACTTCTGTGCTGTGCCGCAGGGATGATCATCTCCTGTATCGGCATCTGCCTTTTGAAAAAGCAGGATGTCAGATATATATGATGTCCGCTTTGCCTACTTATACTGTAGGTAAACAAATTAAGATATCATCAGTCACTTTGCACCATTCTTAACGGATCTATGGGAACACCATGATCCGTTATGGCAAACTGCAGACAATTGCCGGTGGCTCTCCCGGTTTTTCCTACCGTTCCAATTTCTTCCCCTGCCACAACCTGTGTCCCCTCCGTAACTTCAACTGAATTAAGGTATCCATATCTTGTCCTGATCTCATCATAGAGCTCATCCCTGTGCAGGATAACAATATAATTACCATAATCCGCAGTAAATCCTGTCTCTTCTACTACACCATCCATAGCGGCATAGACCGGATCTCCCTCCTCGCCTGCAATACAGATATGGTCCGAAAAATAAATTTCTCCGTCATATTTCTGCCAGCTCCCAAAGGCTTGGGATATGGTACTGCCCGTCGTCGGCCAAACCGTTCTCGGCCAAGGCAGCGTACTCAGAAGAATAAAATTACGATTCCATTCCTGTTGCGCAATTTGTTCGTTAAGCAGCTCCTGCTGCGCTTCATCAGATCTCTCAATATACGAACGAATTTCCTCCTCTGCGCAATCTAAAATTGCCATTTTCAGATCTGTTGCGCCCGTCTGCCTGTATGCTTCCGCATAAGCTATTGTATACTTTCCATAATAGATAAGTTCCCGATATTCCACGGGTGAATGGTCTATATATTCCTGCGTTGCCGATGATGCCAGCGGCTCTCCTGAAATATGATTAACCAGTCCGCCAATAATGGCATCTGTATCCAACTGCCCGTATTCCACCGCCTGAGCATGACAATCCATACTTAAAACAGTTCCATACTGCGCAAAAAGCGCATAGGGATCTTCCGACACATACAATTCTGGAACATTTCCCTCCATAAATTTTTCGTAGTCCTCATCCGTGAACTCATTCATTGTCTTCACACCATCTTCTTCAATATGATATCCTCCATTCGCATCCCTATCAAGCGTAATTACCATCGATAAACAAATGGTTACCCGTTCCGTTATGCCGTCTTCGCTAAGATTCATATCCTTATATAAAGAATATACATAATAATCTACTTTCGACAAATCGTCTGGTTGTTGTCCGTTGATGGCAATTTTATTTCCAAAGACGGCATTTAAAACAACTACCGATGCGCAGTGCAAATCAGCAGGATGGGGAGGGTGATACCGGCGACAGA
>DLOP01000100.1:6573-6716 GCA_002478505.1 Lachnospiraceae bacterium UBA7481 | reverse complement strand
TTATGCGGCTGCGGTCAAATTGGCAGAAGATCATCCGGGTGAGGATCGGCAGGCATCAAAAGAGGATGAGGAACCGGAAGCGGATCAGGGCAATCTCGACCGCTGTCGCTGGTTTTATGAAAAGTACGGCGCGCCGATGATCC
>DLOP01000100.1:0-6470 GCA_002478505.1 Lachnospiraceae bacterium UBA7481 | reverse complement strand
TGGCTGCTTCCGGAGGATAATCAGCAGATTGGGGAAGCATTGCAGAGGGAATATGACCGTCTGATTATGGAGTATCATCAACGACTCATTAACAGTGGGGGATATGCGGAAGATGCTGTAGAAATGTTTTTGAAGAAACGCAGGGGTGTATTTGAGATCCACGCATTTTATGAAGAATTACTGGGAACAAGAGCTATATGGAATGGGCAGAGACAACCATTGCTTGATGACGTATGGCAGCGGCTCCCGGANNGATTATCCTCCGGAAGCAGCCATCAATGGCGAGATTTTTCGTGATGATCTTGGGACTTTTACAGCAATCCGGGAACAGATTAGGTCTTATTATTCTGATGAGATCTGGGGAAAAAGGATGGCGGAAAAGCTGCATGAATTTTCTCAGTATGCCCAGAGTAATTACCCGCGGATGATGGCAAGAAAAGATTATGTGACTGCCGATATCTGCGTGGCGGAAGGAATGAAAGCCGCCATGGAGCTTTGCTATCTATTGGACTGCGTCTATGCCCCTTATTATAAATGGATGCGGAAAGGAATGGAAACGCTGGGAAGGAGATCTGCCGCACCGCAGAAGATTATAAAACTTCTTGACCGGATCAGCGGGCTGGGACTTCAGGCGGAGGCGTGGAAGAACGTGGTATATGATTCCGTGAAGGTGAATCATGAAGATCAGATCATGGCCGCATTTGATCAGATCGCGGAGGACCTTTTGGGTGAAATAGAACGGCAGGGATTGGCGCANNGATTCCAGCCTTTCTCTTCGGCCATGGACGGACAGCCGCCGTTTCTGGAAAATTATATCGGAGATGTATTGGAAAGGAAAGTATCAGCCGTGTCAAAGGAAGAATATGTAGAGAAGATCGTAGCATTGGAATGGAAACAATTTGACAAAGTGGAAAATGAAGGCGGCCGCGCCGACTGTCAGAATAACTGGAATACATTTTCCATAATGCGTAAAAGCCAGTATCTGACCTGGACGGAGGAACTTCTGGCAAGTTTCTATCAGGATCTTATGGATGCCGAAGAGAAAGGCTGGAATCTGATTACAGAGAAATACGCCCGTATGATGGAGTCCACAGCTCCTGAAAAGTATGCTGAACTGGAAAAAGATCTTCCTAAAAGAAGTGAAGAGAGGATTGCCATTCAGGAGGAGATCATTAAGATACAGGTCGGATGGATGGAGGAATTTGCGGAGAAGTATCCGAAGATGGCGGGCAATGCGCGGAGCATCCATACCAGTGAGGATACGCCGTATAATACTTCCTATGAGACATATCTTCGGGGAGAGCTTGGGACTTATTCCGAGGAAACTCTGATCCTGTATGGCAGATTTATCGTATCCGTGCAGCAGGCGGGGAAAAACCTTGCTTTTGAGATCATGAACCAGACGGCGTTATTGTATGGTTATGAATCCGTAGAAGACGCGGAAGAAAAATTATAGATCGGGTTGTTAAAGATTGTACTTGCATAAGGCCTGTATTTGCCATCTGTATCCTTTTCAAATCCACCATAGGGTGATATAATTAAAATTGGAAATCAAGGATTTATTGCGCCTGCGGCATGTATTCGCAGGTTACGGAAAGGCATGGTTATTAATATGGATGAAAACGAATATGGCAACAATGGGCAGTATGGCAGCTTGAAGGAGCATATTCCTGAAGGACTGATGGAGCATCTCCCGGAAAGCGTGAAAGACAGGATAGAAGATGTTATATACGAGGCGGATCAGAAACTCAGCAACCCGTATGAGAGAGTAGAACCTGATATACCGAAAATACATATGAATACGAAAATAGCCGTCGCCGCTACGGTCATAGGGTTTGGCGGAACCCTTGTTTTTGCTAAGATCAGTCCCGTGATCGCAGTGCTTTGTTTTGGGATCATGGCGCTTGTCTTTGGAATAGGAATTGTGGCGGACAAGAATTTTTCACTTCGCAAGAATGCCATGAGTATATTGGTGTTGCTCGTCGGCGTCTATATGGTTTTGATCGCGGGCTATCTTTTGGTTTCAAAGTATAATCCGTCGCTGCCGGAGTTGGAAGGAAAATTCTTAAATACAGTGGCAGGCATCGGATTGATAATACTTGGGGCGTTTATCTTGATCTTATATGAAATTGAACTGCATTATCTGAAAAAAGCCTGTTCGGAACAGGTGCAGGCAGTCTGTGTATATATCAAAGAAAAGAAGGAATACAAAGACAAGCGCAGCCGTATCAGCTATGCTCCGGTTTTTGAGTTTCAGTTTTTTGGCAATACATATTGTGTTGCGGAAAATTATGGGAACAGGTTTGTGCCGACGGTTGGAGACAGGTGTGAGCTTTTTGTTAATCCGAATAATCTGAAGGAATTTTACCGCAAAGGCACTGATTCAAGAGTAGGGGTCTGGATTTTCAGTATCGTATTTATTTTATTCGGTATTTGGGTGTTCTTTTTAAACTAGACAGGCATAAGCTGTCATCTGGATGTTTGTTATACATTAATGAATAAAACTCTGTTTTTTCCTTAAACTAAAAAGGCATAATCTAAGGAAAAGGCAGGGTTATTATTATGAAAATTGCATTTTACAGTACAAAACCGTATGACAGGATCTGGTTTGAGCCGATGGCGGAAACCTATGGTCATGAGATACATTTTATCGAGCTTCCTTTTATGGCGGATACCGCGTCTTTGGCGCGGGGATATGACGCCGTCTGCATATTTGTCAATGATGACGCGAATGCCGAGGCGGTCAATATGCTGGTAGATATGGGTGTCAAGGCGATCCTGCTTCGAAGCGCGGGATATAATCATGTGGATATGAAAGCGGCGTCAGGAAGGATCAAGGTATTAAGGGTGCCTGCGTATTCACCGGATGCGGTTGCGGAGTTTGCCATGGGACTGCTGCTCAGTTGTAACCGTATGATTCACAAGGCTTACGGCAGGACAAGGGATTTTAACATGAATATCAACGGTCTTCTTGGTGTCGATTTCCACGGAAAAACAGCCGGGGTCATCGGAACCGGTAAGATCGGACAGTGCATGATCAAGATACTGGAAGGATTTTCCATGAGGATCATTGCGTATGATCCCTATCCGAATAAAGACCTTAAGGTAGAATATATGCCGTTAAAGGAGCTTCTGGCAGAGGCGGACGTGATCTCGCTGCACTGTCCGTTGATGAAGGACACGTATCATATCATCGATGAGGAAAGCATAAGTCAGATGAAAAAAGGCGTTTATATCGTTAACACTTCCAGAGGCGGTTTGATCGATGCAGGCGCACTGATCGACGGATTGTTATCAAAGAAGATTGCCGGCGTGGGTCTGGACGTCTATGAAGAGGAAGAGGGGATCTTTTATGAGGACTGTTCCAATAAAATCATAAGGGACGAAAACCTTGCAAGGCTCACCACGTTTCCCAATGTCATCCTGACTTCGCACATGGGCTTCTTTACAAAAGAGGCGATGCATTCCATTGCGCAAGTCACACTTGAAAATGCAGCGTCATTGGAAAAAGGCGAAGAGTTAATCAATGAAGTCAAATAACTTCATCAAAGTCAATGTCAAGGGGCTGTCGCACTAATTTACTTAATGCGACAGCCCCTTTCCGTAAAAACTTTTGCGAGCGATGTATCGCGTTATTCCGTCTCCCTTAACCGTTCTACTACACTGTGTTTTGCGGCCTGTCCATACAGGATGGTAGGGATCAGCCATCCAAACAGCAGAAAGACAGGAATCACGATCACAACAGGAAGTATGGTAAAATGGGGCCGGAAGAACCAGAACATATTTTCCAGCATTTTACCGATGAACGGATTCATGACAGCAGATAGGATCAGCGCGATCAATACGGACCCCAGTGAATAAAGAAGCCCTTCATAGATCAGCATGGATCTTAATTGGCTGTTGGTCATACCTACTGCCTGTAATACCGCAAATTCCCTGCGGCGGGAGAGGATACCGGTCATAATTGCATTAAAGAAATTCAGGATGCCTACGAATCCGATAATGGTGCAGAGGAGACCGCCCAGCAAGATAAACAGGTTCTGAAACTGCTTAAAATCCGTGCGCAGCGTTTCCTTGCTGTTATACATCAGTTCCGGGAGTTCATTGGTAGTCAGCTCCGCCAGATAAGCTTCTGCGTTTTGTTCCGCCGCTTCTGTCGGGGTATCGAACAGATAGTAGAGGGGGACTACAGACATACCGCTGTCCCGTGTGATCGTCTCTGCCGGAAGTATGGCGCCAAGGGCACCGATGGTAGCATATCTATGACTCATGGAATGCGGCACGCTTACCAGCGCGCATACGGTATAGTCTATATCAATGCTTTTGCTGATGTGATATTCCATATATTCTTCAGGGGTATTTTCCGTACAGTATTCACCGGTACGGCTGTCAATATAGTAGCCCTCGGAAACATAAGACAGCCTGAGGGTATCTCCTATTTCCGGATACATTTCCCGATTTCTTACATTGCCGTAATCATCCGTATAAACAGACAAAGCAATGGTGTGGCTGTTTCCCGAAGACAGGGAGGTAAGATCTCCTTCCAGAACAGTCAGCTTCTCAAACAGCGCAGGATCCAGCCCCAGAAGCTGTACGTCGGTAGACACTTTATTGTCGTCGTTAACTTCCAGGGATAATGATAATAACTGCTCCATTTGTTCTTCGGTTACCCAGTTGGCATATAAAGCCCTATAGGTTTCTTCTGATACCCAGCATAACGGGCGCTTATAATCGGATAAGATATAACCGCATCCGGCAAGGGACTGTTCGGTATTTGCCTTTATCTGCTCTATGGCGTCCTCCGTAATAAATTCTGAAGATTGATCAAAACGAAAGTAATCGGTACTGCTGACAATAAAGTCGGCGCAGGTTTGATTGCTGAGATAAAGTTCCATATCAAATCCACCGACGAACGTATATAGGATATTCAGCAGTATTACGGACAAAGCCAGCGATACAAAGACAAGAATGGTTTTGCTCCGGTTGCGTCCCAGATTGGCAAATGCCATATGGGATACTTTTGCCCCACGGGTATGACGCTGCTTTTTTCTTGTCTGGGTATTTTCCGTATATTTTGTTGCTTCGATAGGAGATACCTTTGCTGCGATCCGTCCGGGTTTCTTGCAGGATAACAGAACCGTAAGCAGGGAAAACAGTGTTGAACCCACAAAAATAAGCGGAGAGACGCTGATAGTGGAAGATGTTTCTCCGAGGGATGTGCTGCTTTTGAGCACTGTCGGCGTTAGTACTGCGCCTGTGATATATCCAAGCAGGAGTCCGATAGGAATCCCAATCAGGCAAAGAAGTAAAGCCTGCTGCCGGATGATGCGCCGCAGCTGCGCAGGTGTTACGCCAATGGTTTTCAGAAGACCATAAAACCGGATATCCCCGGTAACGGAAATCTGAAAGATATTATAGATGATCAGATACCCGGTAAACACTACTAATATGATAAATGCAACGATAGACAGAACCATCTCCGGATCCAACGTTGCATCGATCTGGGAAGAAGTATAGCCCCAGTTCACGCCGATACGGACGCTGTTTTCATCGACAAAGCTGTCCCATGTATAGCCGAGATCCGTATCTACCTGTTCCATCTGTCCCTGTATATTGATGGCGGACTTCATCATCACGTTTAAGTCTGTGCGGAACGGTGCCATTCCCTCCGCCATAGCCGTATCCATGATTTCTTTCAAATAATTTTCGGAAATATTGATAAAATGTACCGGCATCAGATCATCATACTCCCAATATCCTGAAAGAATAAAGGTATCCGTGATTTCCGGACCGGTTTGCTCCTTGTCGTTCAACGTATAGGAGAGCTGGATTTCGGCTCCCAGTTCCGGTGTGACGCCTAATAGTCTCAGTGCCTCTGTGTCCATTGCGATCTCATTGTCTTTTTCCGGCATATGTCCGGTGGTGGGCAGAGCGTAGCACCATTTGGTAGTATTAGCATCCATGTAGCTGATTTCTGCGGGGACTTTTGCAAATGAATCCGTAGTTAAAAATCCGATGACCGTACGTACTCCGGCTTCTTTTACATTAGGATGGGCGGAAATGGCCGCTAGCTGTTCCTCGTTTACGGATTTGAAAGTACCATGGTTATAGCCGCCCAGCTGTCGGAACTGATAAGTCTGATAGCTGGAGTTGATGGACATGACGATTGTAAACAGGGACGTAAAGAGCAGTGTTGTAAGGGCAATCGCAATGATGGCGATCAGGTTCCGCTTCCGGGATGCCCACAGGGATCTATAGCTTAAACGGCGGATGCATTGTTGATTTTTTACTTTCATAATTCACCTTTCTGCTGCGGCTGCTTTTTGACTTTGCTTTCACAATCAATTATGTACAAGTTTTTGCGCAGCATAAAACTTGCCGCTTTCTCGCTATGTCGGTGTATTTTCTACGGGAGTATGCCCGCTGACAATGCGGCCGTCTTCGATACGGATGATCCGGTCAGCCATTTG
>DLOP01000152.1:10917-11041 GCA_002478505.1 Lachnospiraceae bacterium UBA7481 | reverse complement strand
GCCTGAAAATCCGCCGATATCTCGTCACTGTAGGATGAACGAAGTGTTGACACCAAAGCAATACAAACTGCAAGGCATAAGATTAAAATTACCATGCCTATCACCAGTATCTTCATGATCGGCT
>DLOP01000152.1:0-10870 GCA_002478505.1 Lachnospiraceae bacterium UBA7481 | reverse complement strand
AAATATCTGTCAATGTCAGTTCTCTTTGCTTTTCTTTTGCTTCCAGACTGGTCAGAAGCGCCTTTGCCGTGTCCAGACTGGTCAAACAGGTAACGCCTGTCTCGATGGCGGTCCGCCGGATCAAGAAACCATCCCTCGACTTATCCCGCCCTTGTGTAGGCGTATCAATCACCAGATCGATCCTGTGTCCCAAGATCAGATCCATTACGGTCGGCGATTCCTGCTGGATCTTATTGACCTTTCTTGCATTGACACCGGCCTCCCTTAGCGCGGCCGCAGTACTTCTTGTAGCATAGATCGTATAACCTAATTTTTCAAACCGCCTGCCAATCCCAATCGCCTCACCCTTATCTGCATCCTTTACGGTTATGATCACCTGCTTATGCTTTGGTAAATCAATGCCCGCACCGATAAACGCTTTATAAAGGGCTTCATTAAACTCCTTTGCGATTCCCAGACATTCTCCGGTAGATTTCATCTCCGGTCCTAAACTGATCTCTGCGCCTCGGATCTTTTCAAAGGAGAATACCGGCATCTTGATCGCCGTATAACCGGCATCTTTCTGTAATCCCGGCTCATAGCCAAGCTCCCTGATGGTTTTTCCCAGAATCACATTCACCGCAAGCTCCACAATGGGAATACCTGTTACCTTGCTGATATAAGGAACAGTCCTGGAAGACCTGGGGTTTACTTCGATCACATATACCTCGTCATTCATAGCGATAAACTGGATATTGATCAGCCCCTTCACATGAAGCGCCTTTGCCAACCTTGCGGAATATTCCGCAATCGTTTCTTTCACCTGATCGCCTATCGTATGCGCGGGATAGACCGAGATACTGTCTCCGGAATGTACGCCGGTACGTTCTACATGTTCCATGATGCCGGGAATCAGGATATCCGTCCCATCGCATACGGCATCCACCTCCAGCTCTTTTCCCATCAGATACTTATCTACTAAAATTGGGTGTTCCTGGGCATAACGATTGATCACCGCCATAAATTCCTCGATCTCCTGATCGGAAATTGCGATCTGCATCCCCTGGCCGCCAAGCACATAAGAAGGTCTTACCAGCACCGGATAACCCAGTCTGTTTGCAACCGCCTTCGCTTCCTCCGCCGTATATACCGTTCCTCCTGCGGCTCTTGGAATCTCCGTTTCCTCCAGAATCTTATCAAACAATTCCCGGTCTTCCGCCGCGTCCACATCCTCCGCTTTCGTTCCAAGGATCGGCACACCCATCTCCATCAGGCTCTTTGTCAGCTTGATCGCCGTCTGTCCGCCAAACTGCACCACTGCACCGTCTGGCTTTTCCAGATCTACAATATTCTCTACATCCTCCGGCGTCAACGGTTCAAAATAAAGCTTATCGGCAATATCAAAATCCGTGCTGACCGTCTCCGGATTGTTATTGACGATGATCGTCTCATAATTTGCTTTTGCAAATGCCCATGTGGCATGCACCGAGCAGTAGTCGAACTCCACACCCTGACCGATACGGATCGGACCGGAACCCAGTACCAGGACCTTCTTTCTAGCATCCTCGGAAGCTTCAGCTTTCGAGGATGGTATAACATCTGAGGAAGTGATAACTTCCGAGGATGTTATGATTGCCTCATTTTCTCCGTCAAAGCAAGAGTAATAATACGGCGTTTCCGCCTCAAACTCTGCGGCGCAGGTATCCACCATCTTAAAAGAGGCTTGGATGCCCTGTTCCCTGCGCATCTGTCGGATCTGAGCTTCTTCCCTGCCGGACAGTTTTGCAATCACGCTGTCCGGGAACTCCATCCGTTTTGCTTCCTTTAAAAGCTCCTCCGTCAGCGGCTCTGTCTCCAGCCGGTGTTCCATCTGTGTCAATATCGCAATCTTATCGATAAACCAGATATCGATCTTTGTCACGTCATGGATCGCCCTCTGGCTTACACCTTTTCTAAGCGCCTCCGCAATAATATAGATCCGCAGATCATCTACGGTCTTTAACCTCTCCAACAGCTCTTCTTCCGTCATCGCGGTAAAATTAAAACTTCTGAGCGATTCCGTATGCTGCTCCAGAGAACGGAGCGCCTTCATCAGCGCACCTTCAAAATTCGTACAGATACTCATAACCTCTCCGGTGGCTTTCATCTGTGTGGTCAATGTCCTTCTTGCCGTAATAAATTTATCAAAGGGCAGCCTTGGGATCTTTACTACGCAATAGTCCAGCGCCGGCTCAAAGCTGGCATAGGTCTTTTTCGTCACTGCATTTTTTATCTCATCCAACGTATATCCCAGAGCAATCTTTGCCGCCACTTTTGCAATCGGATAACCGGTCGCCTTAGATGCCAATGCGGAGGAACGGCTGACTCTTGGATTCACTTCGATCACACAATACTCAAAGCTCTCCGGATGCAGGGCAAACTGCACATTGCATCCTCCCGTAATATCCAGCGCGCTGATAATATTCAGAGCAGATGTCCGAAGCATCTGGTATTCCTTGTCTCCCAGGGTCTGGGAGGGCGCAACTACGATACTGTCTCCGGTATGTACTCCCACCGGATCAAGATTTTCCATATTACAGACTGTAATTACATTACCTGCACCGTCGCGCATCACCTCATACTCGATCTCTTTCCATCCTGCGATGCAGCGTTCCACCAGCACCTGCCCCACACGGGAAAGCCGAAGACCATTTCCAAGGATCTCCTCCAGCTGCATCTGATCGTGGGCTATACCGCCGCCGCTGCCGCCCAGCGTATATGCAGGACGCAGCACCACCGGATAACCAATGGTATTCGTAAACGCAACACCGTCCTCTATCGACTCCACCACTTTGGAGGGGGCGCAGGGCTCCCCGATGGCTTCCATAGTGTCCTTAAACGCCTGTCTGTCCTCTGCCTTACGGATCGTCTCCGCAGACGTTCCAAGCAGCTTTACATGGTGGCTGGCAAGAAATCCCGATTCCTCCAGTTCCATTCCAAGATTGAGTCCTGCCTGGCCGCCCATATTCGGCAAAATACTATCCGGCTTTTCTTTTTCAATCAACTGCTCCAGAACTTCTACCGTCAGCGGTTCTATATAAACCCGGTCTGCAATATCCCCATCGGTCATGATTGTCGCCGGATTAGAATTGATCAGCACGACCTCCACGCCTTCTTCCCTTAAGGAACGGCACGCCTGTGTCCCTGCATAATCAAACTCCGCTGCCTGGCCAATCACGATTGGACCTGAGCCGATAACTAACACTTTCTTTACATCCGGATTCTTAGGCATCTTTCGCCACCTCCATCATAGAGATAAAACGGTCAAACAGATAGCCGGAATCCTGTGGTCCCGGACATGCTTCCGGATGAAACTGTACCGTAAAAATATTCTTCCCCTGATAGGAAAGGCCCTCATTAGTACCATCATTGACATTCACAAATGCAGGCACTGCAATCTTTTGATCCAGATGTTCCACATCCACCACATAACCATGATTCTGGGATGAGATATATACCCTGCCCGTCTCCAGATCTTTTACCGGATGATTGCCGCCGCGATGACCGTATTTCATCTTATAGGTATCCGCCCCTGCTGCCAGAGCCATCAGCTGATGTCCCAGACAAATTGCAAAGATCGGCACATCCGCATCATACAGCTTTCTGATCTCTTTGATCGCTTCCTTACACTCCTTGGGATCCCCCGGTCCATTGCTTAACATGATTCCGTCCGGATGCTCCTCCAGAATCTCCTCCGCTTTAGTAAACGCGGGATAAACGGTCACATCACATCCCCTTTTCTGCAGGGACCTTATGATATTATTCTTTTCCCCAAAATCCAGCAGAGCCACCCTTTTCCCGGCGCCGTTCAGTTTCCTGATCATGGATGGTGCTTTTCTTTCTTCCATCCCGCTGATATCGCTTCCGGTTACCGGTCCGTTGTCCTCCAGACGCTTACTTCCTGAAACCGTATATTTCTTCTGACAGGTAACCCTGTCTACCACTCCCGTCACCTGATATTCCTTCAGCCGCTTAAGCACGTCCGACAGATCATATGACCCGTCAACCGTAATCATACCGTTCATCGTCCCCCTGTCTCTCAGACGCTTTGTCAATGCTCTGGTATCGATCCCTTCAATCCCGGAAATATCATGCTTTACCAGAAAATCCTGAAGATACATATCACTTCGGAAGTTGCTTGGTTTTCTTGAGAGTTCCCTTACAATAAAACCATCCAGCCATGGTCTGGCAGATTCCATGTCCTCCGTACATATCCCATAGTTGCCGATCAGCGGATAGGTCATACATACCGCCTGTCCGGCATAGGAAGGATCTGTCAAAACTTCAAGATAGCCTGCCATAGATGTGTTGAACACGATCTCACTGATCACCTCTTTACATGCACCAATGGCTTTTCCCTGAAATACAGTTCCATCCTCCAATATCAAAAATGCTTTCATCTTCTGCCTCCTGTAAGAAGGACCCCCTTTGCATAGTTAATAAAAGTATATCACAAGTTGCCGTATGCTTCAAGTCGCAAACCAAATCCGACGCGAGAAACGCCAACAGCATTGCCCTGATTTAATTTAAAATTTTGTGAAATACTTGCAATCGCCGTAGATACCATTTAAAATAACATATTAATAAGCATGAAAGGACGGGCATCCCATTGCAGAATAAAACAGACCTCATTCGAAATGAAGTAAAAAAAGTCATACAGGGTAAAGATGACGTGATCCGCCTTACTCTCTGCGCTATCTTGGCAGGCGGCCACGTTTTGTTAGAGGACATCCCCGGTGTCGGAAAGACGACGCTTGCCATGTCCATTGCCAAAGCGCTCTCCCTTTCTTACAAGAGGATGCAGTTTACGCCGGATGTCCTGCCCAGTGATCTGATTGGATATAACCTTTATGATAAATCAACAAATTCCTTTCATTTTCAGGAGGGCAGTGTCTATACCAACCTATTCCTTGCTGATGAGATCAACCGCACCTCGCCGAAGACACAGTCGGCGCTCTTAGAGGTTATGGAGGAAGGCCAGGCAACCGTGGAAGGCGTTACCAGAACACTTCCGAAACCGTTTTTTGTCATCGCCACGGAGAATCCCTTTGGTTCTTCCGGCACGCAGCGTCTTCCGGAATCACAGCTTGACCGTTTTATGATCTGCCTTTCCATCGGGTATCCTGATTCCGAAAACGCGGTCAGTATTTTAAAAGGTAACTCCTCCGCCAATATGGAACAGGTAGAACAGGTAGTCAATGCCGAAGAACTTTTAGAAATGCAGCATCAGGCGGAGAACTTATTTGTTGACGAATCCCTTTACGACTACATTGTGGAACTGACCGAAATTACAAGAAATCCAGATTTCTTCGCGCTGGGATTAAGCCCCCGCGGCAGCATTGCTTTATTAAAAATGTCAAAAGCGCACGCTTATATGCGCGGCAGGGATTTTCTCCTTCCGGAAGATATCCACGACGTTTTTCACTGCGTAGCTTCCCACCGCGTAAAACTTTCCGCCAAGTCCAAAGCTTCCGGACAATCCGTGGAAGAAGCGCTATCAAAAGTCTTAAAACAGGCAGCAATTCCTAAGATCAGTTAGTGAGGTCCGATCATGCAGAAAACAAACTATCCTTATCGAATCACTTATGCGCTTATGATCCTGTTTTTCCTGTTGGGAACGGTCTTTTACCGTCAGTCTTTTCTTGCTGTTTTACTGCTTCTGCTCATCATACTGCCTGTAATTTCCATTGTTCTAGCTCATCATGCCTTTGAACGTATTGATTTTCTTCTGTCCACTCCTGTAACCACCGTCTCTATGCCGGAGAAGCCAATCGTCATACTTACTGCAAAGAATCCGACCCTTTTCCCGTTCATGAACTGCCTACTTTCTTTTCAGTTTCAAAATATGTATTTTCCAAGCGGACTGAAAAATACAATTGCATTGCCCTTAAACGCACGCAAAACCCAAACCCTGCGTTTTCCTTTTGCTGTCACTCAGCCGGGCATGCTCCTGTTTTCTTTGGAAGACGTAAAATTGACAGATTTTCTTCACTTATATACCTTTCATAAGAATCTAAATAAAGGGATGCAGATTCCGGTGCTGCCCCAAGAAACACCGAGTTCATTTGTACCCGCTGCTGTGCATGCCGAATCAGAAGACAGTGAATTTTATGATCCTGCAGGCGCACTCTCCACGGATATCCGTGAAGTCAGAGAATATATTCCGGGAGACCGGATGCAGGATATGCACTGGAAACTCAGCGCAAGGATGGATAACCTTCTGGTCAAGCAGTTTGAACGCTCTCTTGACGATTCCCTGCTGTTTCTTCCGGAATTGTACAAAAAAGAGATTGCTGATACCCTGCAGACCCTGTATGCGGTATCCATGAAGCTGATCCACCGGAAAGAGGTATTTCGAATTGCCATTTTTCATACAGATGTTATGGAGTTCAACCAGATCATCATCCACGATCCGGAAGACCTGATGCAGGCATTTCTGGCTCTGTATTATCAGAAACCATACGACACTCCAAACCTTGCGCGCTCCACTTATCAGACCATTTTCCCTCTTTATGGCGCGTTTTATCAGATCCACGGTAGCGCCATCGACCTGACGGAAAGCGCTTGACAGCAGCTAAGAAAGGACAGATATATGAAGCAGGAGCTGACCTATCAATCATCAACAGCATATTTAAAACTGAAAAAAAGGACGTGGATCCTTTTCCTTGTATGGCTTGCTGCCGTGATCATGTTTATCTGCCGCTATGCCATCCAAGCCTCTCATCACTACTATCAATGGGATACCATGCCTTTGCTCGCCCTGCTCTCTCTATCGGGCATCTATCTGCTCTTTTATTATCTGTATCAGAAGAAAAAGTGCAAAGAAGCTTATGCCATCGAATGTTCTGACCATCATTATGGCATATCTCTGGAAGATATCCAGACAGACGTCCCCGTCAACCGTTTCTTTTTATGTTTGATCCGAGGCGTTCTGATCTTTATGGCTTCCTTTGGAACCATTGCAGGACTGGTCACTGCCTTTGATCTCTCCTTTCATTGGATCGGCGTAATTCTCGGTATCCTGATCGTATCCATGCTTGCCGCTTTCCTGTATTACAATAAGGTTACATTTTACGCCGGTTATATTGCCATCTTTATGCTGTTCGCGATCTTTGCTTTTTCCCTACAGCCTNNGGCCCAGAATACCGACTGTTATTTATCAGGGCTTCCTTAATACGGTTTATCAAAAATACAGTGATTTCTTTTATCTCAGTTTCATACGGGAAGCTAATGAGATCATCTCCAACCGTTACCTGACCGTCAGCATCGCCATGGTCTTTGTCGGATTGATGATGGCAATCCTTTTAAATATCACTATTTCCGCACACATGAACTTGATCGAAACCTTTTTGCTCACTTTTCTGCCGCTGCAGATNNAGAATATGGGACATAGGTCACTTCCATGTCAGTCTGGTAATCCGGATTTACGCTGCCGGTGCCGCCGAGCATTCCGCTGTTCAGACCGCCGATAGCATCATATCGGTCAAAAAATCCCCATATGCCGCTTTGGACAAAGATCTTTACATAGGAATCGGTGGTGTTTTTCAAGAGCTTCTTGCAGTATATATAACGGTCGGCATCCTGGGTCTGAGCGGTCATTATCATATGTCCCTAAACATGAAGAAGGAACCATTTTTTACCCGCAGTCTGAAAAAAGAGAGGATACAGTATTCCTATCAGTCCAGCGGCCGTGGAATCCTTACACTTTCCGGCTACAGCATAGTCTTCTGCATAATCTTCCTTCTGCTCTGCAACAGCCTGTTTTTTCGGGGACTATCCAGCAAAAGAATTTCTAACCAATTAAAAAATACCACAGATACTTATGTCAAAATTCTCGTCCAGAATGGCGCCGGGGGACTCTTTAACCGATACGATTCTACCGGAGGTCTAAACAACGGAAGAATCGGCGGCACGAGCAGTGTCCATCCCGATTACCAGACAGACTTGGAAGTAACCTTTGTTCCATATTCTACAGACACGGTATATCTAAAACGTTATATTGGCGTTTATTATAAAAAAAATTTATATGGAAATTATTTTGACTCAGTTGTCTCAGGCCAAAGTCTCCCGCAGACCATTCCGATGAGTGGCTCTCTGGCTGAAGAGAATTTTGCTAAAATGGCGATCCATGTTGTTGATTCGGATATCCATATGCCCCATTATCCATATGATACGATACACGCATCCTATGAGACGAAGCCTGACAGCCTTCTCTATCCTCCCAACTACAGCAACAATTACGATTTTCCCTTTATGTACGAACCGGATACCGTTCTGCCCTTTATGGAATCGGAAGCCTACACAGAAGCTTTTCAATTATGGGATGATACGCTGGCAGATTATGAAAATAACATGGCATGGGAAAATGTCGGTCAAAACGACTATTATGACGATTACGAGGTATTATATGCCCCCTACCAGGTCCTTATCAACTATCCACCCAATCCTGCCATCACCGATGAATATGAGGCTATGGTCTATGAAAACTATCTGGAAGTTCCGGAATATCTGGATGAGGTCATGGAAGATTTTTGCGAGGAAGCCGGGTTGAATGATATCCTTCTGGACGCCGGAAACGCCGTCACTTATGAAGAACAGCAGCAGCTTCGCCTAAGGATCGCCGGAACTCTGAAAATGTATTTTGCAAGAGAATTTCCTTATACAATGTCTCCCGGCGCGACCCCGAGAAACCGCGACGCGGTAGAATATTTCCTGACAGAACAACGACGCGGCTTCTGCGCCCATTTTGCGTCTTCCTCCGCGCTGCTTCTCAGACATATGGGCATCCCTACCCGCTATGTAGAGGGGTACTGCATTCAATTTGATGATCTGACGGAAGCTACGGTAGTCTCCAACGATATCTCCGGCTGGTATATCGGGGACAATGCTTTAAGCGAAACCGGTCTCGTTACCGTAAATGTAACAGACGGGTCCTCTCATGCATGGATAGAAATCTATCTGGACGGTTATGGTTGGATCCCCTATGAAATGACGCCGCCTGCCTTCGGTGACGCCACCGACGAACTCAGTATCATGGCAATCTTTTCCGGACTGTTTACGCCGGTACAGAGACTTGCCTCAGGCGCTGATAATCTTACGGAAGGCACGGGCAACTTTGATTTTCCTGCCTTTTCCTTCATGTCCTCTATTGATTTTATGGCAACCCCCCTGCTGATCCTGCTGGCAACGGTATTTTTGATCATTTTGTTTGTGATCCTGCGCCGTCCGATCCGTCAGCAGTATCTGCTATCCCATGCTTTACGGCAAAAGGATTATTCCACGGCTGTGATCCTATCCTATCAGAAGTTTGTCCAAAAGCTTCAGAAAAAACTGCTGATCACGGAGCCGCATCCTGTCATCCGGGATGTGGGAAGCTTCTTAAAACAGACCGCAGCCGGCGAAGCAAAAGGAACCGATGCCGGCAAAAGACCCTCCATCGACAGCAGTTTCATCGATGAATGGATCCGCCTGACCGAAACCGCGGCATACAGCCCGAATCCGACTACACAGTCTCAATATGAGCAGTACCGCAGTTTCCTTAAAAATTTAAAATTTTAATCGTTTAACAGTTTTTTCTTATTCATTAGGTAATAAACTATCCCGATCAGATCAGCAAGCAGCCAGCCAATCGGTATCGACCACCATATCCCCACAACGCCGATGGTCGGAACGGCAGAAAGCAGATATGACAGCAATACCCGGGTTCCGAGGGAAAAGACCGTAAGCACCACCGACATATATGGTCTGCCCAGCGCCCGATAAAACCCGTACAGCAGGAACAGACACCCTATTCCGAAATAAAACGCGCCTTCAATGCGCAGATAACGCACACCTTCGGCAATGATCGCCGTTTCTTCCTCCTTAATAAAGATAAGCATCAGCGGACGGGCAAATATGCATACGGCAGTGGATACCACAGCGCAAAACATCATTGATACGGCAGCTGCGCCCTTCAAACCTCTGCGGATGCGTTCTGGTTTCTTTGCGCCGTAATTCTGCGCAATAAATGTGGAAAATGCATTCCCGAAATCCTGCACCGGCATATACGCGAAGGCGTCAATCTTTACAGCAGCGGCAAATGCCGCCATAACCTGTTCGCCAAAGCTGTTGACGATCCCCTGCACCAACAGTATCCCCAGATTCATCACGGATTGCTGTACACACGTCAATACGGAGAAACCGGCGATATCCCGTATGCACCGGCGGCTGATATGAATTTCCCCTTTTTTGAATTTCAGGTACGGGACACATTTTAGAGAATATATGGCAATCCCAATCCCGGAAATATACTGAGCTATTACGGTAGCCTCCGCCGCGCCANNGCGCCTGCCACCCCTCTCTCCAAACCGACCACGAACCAGAAATCCAATCCGATATTCAACACCGCTGAGACAGCAAGAAACACAAGCGGCACAAGGGAATTCCCAACCGCTCTTAACAATGATGCAAAATAGTTATACAGGAACACCGCAAATATTCCACAGAAGATCACCGAAAGGTAGTCCCGCATATACGTCCAAACTTTGGGAGGTATATTCATCAATATCTCCACCTTGTCAAGAAGAATATACGTTGCTATATTAAGAAGGATCGTCAATAGCAGGATCAGCAGGAAGGACGCGCATATCCCCTCTCTTAACCCCTTTTCGTCCCTTTCTCCAAAGCGGATCGAAAAAAACGCTCCGCTGCCCATACATAGTCCCAGTAATATTGAAGTCAAAAATGTCATCAGCGTAAAGGATGACCCTACCGCTGCCAAAGCGTCAGGGCCAAGGACCTTACCCACAATCAGCGTATCTGCAATATTGTAGAATTGCTGCAAAAGATTGCCAAGCATCATCGGAGCAGCAAA
>DLOP01000172.1 GCA_002478505.1 Lachnospiraceae bacterium UBA7481 | reverse complement strand
CTGTTTATTTGTCAAGGTGCATACACGCTTTATTTCTATAAGAACAAAGCCTTTTTTTGTCGCTGTCTTTCAATGTGCGACTTACATATGTTATCACTATTAAATACCAATGTCAACATTAATTTTTCATTTTTTTTAAAAATTTTTTTAATTTTCAAATATTGCGAATCATTTTACGTATATTGCTGTATATTTTGTAAATAATGCCCTCTTGTCACCCTATTATTTTTTTTTTATAATAAAAGCAATATAATAATAACAATAACTTAATTTGTCTATGATTCGGCAGATAAGTCGTTTCAACCACTGTAAAAAAGGAAGTTTCCATATGCAACCACAAAACCAAAAAATCCCTGCTTATTATGAACAGCCCGTGCAGCGCTCAGGGGAAAGAAGGCTTGACGGGACACTGGAATATGTGGAGTTTGTTCCGGAATCACATATCAGGATTTATTATAATAACAAGACCGAAGGGTATGCGGCTCATCATCACGATGCCATGGAGATCATTATCTGCGCGGAAAATAAGTATACCGTTGTTGCCAATAATAAGACCTATGAACTAAACGCAGGGGATATTCTGATCCTCCCTCCGCATATGCTTCATGAGATCATATGCGATTCCCCCGGTGTTCGTTTTATTTTTCTTGTCGATATTGAGTTATTCAATTACTTTCAGGAGTTCAAGTCTCCGGATATTGATTTTTCGGAGCCTTATCTGTGCAACGCAACCCTGCACTCTGAAATTCACCAACAGGTATATTCTTATTTTATGCAGATGACAGATATCTACTTTTCCAATAACATTTTCTGGGAAGCTTCTATTTATGCGCTGTTATTACAGACCATGATTATGTTAGGGCGCGACCACTTTTATAAAAATGCGGAGCGCGCAGAAAGAATATCTGCAGACAATCAAAAGGAACACTACGAAAAATTCTCCAATCTCCTTAAGTA
The DNA here is from genome assembly GCA_002478505.1 of Lachnospiraceae bacterium UBA7481. Lineage (GTDB taxonomy): Bacteria > Bacillota > Clostridia > Lachnospirales > Lachnospiraceae > NK4A136. Next base: position 5,712 of record DLOP01000172.1, on the reverse strand, counting down.
TATTGACGCCAACTATGCGGAGGATCTTACTCTGGAACAGGCGGCAAATTATATCGGTTTTTCCAAATATCATTTTTCGCGTTTATTTAAGCAGCACACCCACACCACCTTTTATAACTATCTGTGCCGCAAAAGGATACAGACCGCTCAATCCATGCTTGCTCTGGACATGCCCATTACTGACATTGCATTTCAGACCGGTTTTAACAATCTGACAACTTTCTGCAGATGCTTTAAAAAATATACAGGCTGTTCTCCTACAGAATATCGCAACAAATTCTGCCACAAAACAATCCACTGAAATATAAGTTTGACTGTTTATATGAAACAATGGTATAATTATGTAGTTACGATAATTTTTGATTATTAAGGAGGCCTGGTATGTTAAGAAAATTTTTCTCTCCGGATTCCTTTGCAATGAGATTTCTTACTTTGTTATGTAACCTCATGTATTTGAATTTGTTATTTTTATTATTCTCCATACCGTTATTTACAATGGGCGCTTCTCTCACCGCCATGTATAGTGTGATGTTCAAGATGCTTCATGGCGACGATCCTTTTATAGGTAAATCCTTTGTAAAGGCCTTTAAAGACAACTTCAAACAATCAACATTAATATGGATACCACTGATCATATATGTATTACTATTAATCTCGGGAACATATGTTACCCTCGTATATTTGGATCCTGTATATCAGCCCTTACAATATCCATTAACAATTGCTCTTTTCATTATAATATGTATATCCAATTACACTTTTCCGCAGATTGCACTTTTTGATCAGAAGAATATTGTAACAATAAAAAACGCAGTGTTGCTTGCTATCTCTAACTTTCCCACCACGATATTTATGATTGCCATACCGGTCATTCTATATATATATGGAGATTATTCACCAAAGAATACTATTATGGTATTTAGTATTTTATTATTTATAGGCATCGCTGCCATCACATATTACAACGCCGCTTTACTCAGAAGAATATTTAATAAGATAATGGATGAGGAAGATGCCGTCTAATACTGAAGCATCAACCACTTAAGCAGCTCAATGGATTCTGCTGTTTTCACTTCATCTGAAAAGTTACATATGGCAATCACCGGTACTTCATCTTCATCAAATGTACCAAGCTTTTCATTATCTTCAAGGTAAAATCCAACCGGTTTTTCCAGACCATCTTTTCCTTGGGCATAGAAAAGCCTTTCTTTATGCCTTTCTATAAATTCTGGCTCTAAATAATCTGTAAGGATAATAAAATCGTCGTCGAGAGCAAAGTCACGAATGGCATAATCTGTCGCAATCATAACATTTATTTTGCCGGACAGGAACATGGCCTGAAGCTTCTGAATATTGCTGACAAGCGCTGTATCTCTGGCCATCTCTTCATTCATTACCCTGGGGTAAGTAATATTCGCTGTTATCTTTACAGGAAGCTCGCCTTCTGCATACCCTCTGTATACCGGATAATTCTGACCTATCTCCACAAAGGGAACGGATATATCAGAAGTATTAACAAGAACCACATCAAGAAGCCTGGGTTTGTTTTCACTAATATAATCATTTAGGAATGCCAGAGCAATTAAAATACAGATGCCCGGGATTATCACAAACCATTTATAATAATCCCAGAAGTATATGATTTTTTTTACAATGGGCTTTTCTATAAACTTTTTCATTGCTATTTCCTATTATTTCAAAGGGGCACTAATGCTCCCCTTTTTATTCTCACGACATCTTGATTCTGTCGGGCTATAGTGTCACTTTCCAATATTCCAATATCTTCTGCTTAAATCTATCACACTGAGACGGAAACCTCCACGCGCACATCCCCATAGATCAATCCATAGCCGAACGGATAGAGGGACTCGAACCCTTGACCTCCCGCCAGTCAGGCGGGCACTCATCCCAGCTGAGCTATGCTTCCATCAAAAACAGTTTATCACAATTCGCCACAGATTTCCAGCAGAATTTCACTTCGCAAAGGACGATCTAAGAGAAATTTCTTATGCACACGTGCGCATAAAAAAAATGCCTCGAACTTACTCGAGGCATTTTTTTATGTGATCAACCCTTAACAGAACCAAGTGCTACACCTGCGATAATATATCTGGAAAGAACTAAATATACAACAATAAGCGGTAAGACTGTAAGTGTCAGTCCAAGATATATTGAACCAAGCTCCGTCTTATAGATATCACCTCTAAGAAGTGTAACCATGATAGGCATTGTATATTTCTTAGGCTGCGTCAAAAGAACAAGCGGTGTAAACAGGTTGTTCCAGTTGCCAACGAATGAGAAAATTGCTTGTGTAGCAAGAGCCGGCTTCATAATAGGAAGAACTATTTTATTAAATATAAAGAACTCCTTCGCGCCATCTATCCGTGCCGAATGGACAATTTCCATGGATAATGCCGGCTGCAGATACTGCCTCATAAAGAATACCATGGATGGCGCTGCAATGGCCGGAAGAATGAGCATCAGCCTATTATTAGTCAGTCCAAAACGGAAACACATCTGATAGAAACCAATCATGGTAACCTGTCCGGGAACCATCATGACAGCCATGATGAAGCTGAAAAATGCATTCTTTAACTTCCACTCATAAGCAATCTGCGCATAGGCCGTAAGTGACGAGAAGTAAAGTGCAAGTATTGTGGCGCCTGCAGCTATGGTTAATGAATTAATAAAACCTACACCCGGATTGAAGTCCTTACCACTAAACACCTTCCAGTTAAATGAAAGATAATGGGACGGAATCAATGAAATCGAGTTGGCCTGAATCTGAATTGTATTTCTCGTGGCATTAACAATCATTAACCAAAAAGGAAGAATACTAAGAATAGCCAGGAAAATACATATTATATATATGAATGTATGCTTGATGATAACCGAGTTGGATTTCTTTTCAACTATATCAACTGCCATTTTATTATTCGCTGCCATGGATTAAACCCCCTTCCCAGCTGTAAGCTGTTTAGCCTTAAATTTCTTACGAGCTTCTTTCTCTATTTTCCGAAGCGCCGCGGCTTCCTTATCTCTCATAAGATAGAACGTAATAGCGGAAAGGATACAAATAATAACAAACATAATAATCGATGCAGCAGCAGCCCTGGCATACATATATGCCCCGGCAAACGCCTGATTATAGATGAATACGGCCGCTGTCAATGTTGCATTATCCGGACCGCCTGCCAGGTATGAGTAAGGAATATCAAACATATTCAAACCACCGATCAAAGACGTTATCAATGTAAACAACATGATGGTCTTAATATTGGGAATCGTGATAAACCAAAATGTCTGCCACTGGTTGGCTCCATCAACTTCGGCTGCCTCGAATAATTCCGGGCTGATACCAAGTATGCCTGACATAAGTACGATGGCTGTCTGTCCATACCACATCCATGTCTGTATGAAGATAACAATGTTCTGTGCAGCAGTCTTCTTGAGTGCAAAGTTGATTAAGTGATCTTTATCAACGGCGCCGATCATAAGCAGGAAATCATTAACCGGTCCCTTTGGATAACCAAATAATGAATTAAATAAAATTGCAACAGTAGCAGCAGTGATAATATTAGGCATATAGAACACAACCTTGAAAAATCCCTGCCCTTTTATCTTACTTCTTCTATCAGTAAACCATGATGCAATAAGCAAAGCTAATAACATCTGTGGTATGAAGTTCAAAATCCATATTTTTATAGTATTGAGGATAGATGTTTTAAAAGTTGCAAGACCTAGGATAGTCTTGAAATTTTTAAACAAATCATCCCAAAGAATGTTATATTCACGGGTTGTAAGACCCTTTAAATCTGAAAAAGCGACGGAAAAAGTGTAAAGAATTGGATATAATGAGAAAATGACGTATCCGATAACGAATGGAATACTAAAGAAATATCCAAATCTGGCATAGTTATAAGCTTTCTTAGAATTCTTCATAGGAAAACCTCCAAAAGACATTTAATAGTTTTCATAAAATACAGGGATAGACAGAGTGCCTACCCCTGCATAATATTTAAGCATTATGTATTATAATCAATGATTACTCTACGTCAACGCCTAATTGCTCGCTTACATTTGTCTTGAAGTCAGCGATTGCTTCCTCTCTGGTCTTCTCGCCATGTGCATAAAGCGAACACTGATCTGTCCAAAGACCATTGATCTTCTCATCATACTGTGACTGGTTATCACCACGCGCATAGGTATTAGCCGGAACAAATACATCGAATGCATTCTGTCCTGCTAAGAAATCCATCTCACCGTTAGACTTAGCCATAACTACGTTAGAAGCAACTGAATCCTTTGTACCATTGTCGTTGAGCATACCATTAGCCCACTTGTACTGAAGACCATCTTCAGATGTATCGAGTGTGATATATCTAATGATTTCACCAACTGCTGCAGCCTTATCCGGATCCTCAGCAGCCTTCTTAGAACCAAGTACCCAAGTACCGCCCCAGAAGAAACCTACCGGAGAAGGACAAACTGCCCAATCACCATAAGTACCTTCACCAACTGCTGAACCACCACAGTTAGGACCAAGTGTGTAGTTGATTAACCAAGCCGGGCCAAAGAAGCTGAATACCTGCTTCTCGCCTGTGCCTGCCATATCAGCAAACCATGCATCCTGCCATGCAGTTGTATCATTTTCGTATCCGCCTTCATAAAGCTTCTTGCTGATATCCATGAACTCTTCTCTAGCAGGGTCGATGTTAAGCTTGCCATCAACAATCCAAGGTGTAGCTGCTGACTTTTCAACAACGTTCCAAAGGTCACCCTGTCCGGAAACCATTACATATCCCTTTGCCTGAACTTCATCAGCTGCAGCCCAGAATGCATCCCAGTTGCCTGAACCAGCGCCAACCTTCTTAGCGATTTCATCCGGATCATCTGTTCCAAATACATCATTAGCGATGGAACGTCTGTAAATCATACATCCACCTGTTGACTGATAACCAAGGGCAACAAGCTCGCCTGCCGGATTAGATCCAAGGTCAATCGTATATTGAGCGATTTCAGCTGCTGCTGTTTCCTTATCAACATCGATGCCGAATGATGAATACGGAGCCGCAAAATCAGCCATGTCACCCTGTGAATACTTAAGAATGAAAGCAGCCTCTGCAGCATAGATATCAGGAGCTGTCTCACCGCCGGCTGAAAGAGCGTTAGCCATATATGTATCATATGCGCCACCGTCTGTAGCCTTTACCGTAATCTCAATGTTGTACTTGAAATCCGGATGATCGTTAACATATGTCTGAATCATCCCCGGAATCTCGCCCGTGAATGAACAAACATAAATCGTACCAACTGCATCATCCACAGCAATATTAGTCTGTGTTGCGTCGCTGCCGCCATCACCTCCAGGATTTGTGCCTGGGTCTGTGCCAACGTTTGCATCTGTGCCTGCTGTGTTACCGCTGCAACCTACAAGCATAGAACCAAGCATGCAGGCGCATAATAAACTAGCTACTAACTTTTTCATTTTCTTCCTCCTTTTTATTTAATTAGTAGTAAATTTGAACTGCTATCCACAAAAAAACAGCTTTTGCGTAATAGCATAATTTAATTATACTTCAAATCACATTTTATTCTTTACATTTCTTGCTCTCATTTCAGCATTTATTGCTAAGTCCAGAAAACAGACTAACAATTCAGAATGTGTTTTAGTATAATTTAACTAAAGTTTTCACTTATATTTTACAAAAT
>DLOP01000138.1:5163-8533 GCA_002478505.1 Lachnospiraceae bacterium UBA7481 | reverse complement strand
CTGTAAATACGGAAGGTATGTCTGCACAGTTTCAGAACCAACAGCCGCAGGGGCAGCAAGTTCAGTTTCAACAACCGAAGCCTACATTTGCGCAGCAGATGGAAGCCAAGGCGGATAAGGTTCAGGGATTTTTGCGAAGTAGTTCTCCGCAGGGAAACAGCGGAATCAAGGACGGGGGAGCGTCCCTGCAGGATGCGGATGGTTTCGGTTCTGTCTGTTCTGGCTGTGGGCAGTCCATGATTGGATTTGGACGATTTGGGGGATACTGCGTCTCCTGTAAGTCTTGGAACTATGACAGGGCTGCGTATCAGGAGAAGTCCACGGCTTACGGGGCGGCGGCGGAATCATTGTTTATACTGGCGGCGTATCCTAATACTCATTGCCGGTGCAAAGGGGAAGATTATACGGGAGTTCTCTTTGTGATGCCGGGTGCAATGATATTGAAAGCACAGAATGGGAGACGGCTTCAGGTTTCCTATGCCGACATCAGTGCGGTGTCGGCCTCAAAGGGCATGAACCAACAGTTGGTTATACTGGTGCGGGGAGATGATACACAGCCGACCAGCTATAACATTGATTTGAAAGGTTGTAGCTATGATGGGGCAAACGGGGAAGATTTCCAGCGTATCCGTCAGTTGATCCAGGAGCGATAAAAGAGATTTGGAGAGGTTTTTATTATGGGATTAATCAAAGCAATTTTTGGCAGTGCATTGGGAACTATCGGGGACGAATGGCTGGAATATATTTACTGTGACTCGCTCACGGATGATGTGCTTATGCAGAAGGGTCATGCCAAGGTGGGAAACCACAGCGGCAACACAGGCAGGGACAGCAATATCATCTCAGACGGAAGCAAGATTGCAGTCAATGAGGGGCAGTGTATGCTGGTGGTGGAAAACGGAAAGATTATTGACTTCTGCGCGGAACCCGGCGGCTATATCTACAACACCGGAACGGAGCCATCCCTGTTTGACGACAGTGAGTATTGGCTGAAGGAAAGCTTCCAAAAGATGGGACAGAGGTTCAAATCCGGCGGTCAGGCAATGAACGATCAGCGGGTATACTTTATCAACAAAAAGGAGATTCTGAACAACAAGGTGGGTGTGGGAGAAGTGCCGTTTCGAGACGGAGAGTTCAATCTTACCCTGATGCTGAAGGCATATGGTACATACACCTTTCGGATTAAGGATCCCATTGTCTTTTACACAAATATCTGTGCAAATGTTCCGGAAGCTTACATGAAGTCCAGTCTGGAAAGACAGCTGCGTGAGGAGATGCAGAGTGCGCTGATTCCGCAGATTGGAAAGCTGGGGGCAAAGAAGATTAGTTACGACCAGATTCCTCTGATGACGGAAGAGCTTGTGGTGGAACTTAACCAAAGCCTGAACGAAAAGTGGAGAGAAAAACGGGGAATTGAGATTGATACATTGGCTCTCACTAAAATTGTGCCGGATGAGACAAGTGTGGAAAAGATTAGAGAGCTGCAGGAATCCTCCATCTATGCGGGACAGACACAGATGCTGGGAGCACGGATTGGTGCGGCATCCGCTTCTGCTATGGGAGATGCCGCCAACAACACAGGCGGCGCCGTAACAGGGTTTATGGGCATGAATATGGCTATGGGCGCAGGCGGGGTTAACGCCAACGAATTATTGAGTGTGGCAGCCGCTCAGCCGGAGCCAAAGCCAGAGCCGGAGGTGGAGGAACGGTGGAAATGTGAGTGCGGCGCAGAGAATACCATGCTGTTTTGCGCTGAATGTGGGAGAAAGCGTCCACAGGCACCGACCATGTGGAAATGCGGGTGCGGATTCGAGAATAAAGGGAAATTCTGTGTACGTTGCGGTAATGCCAAGCCTAAGCGATATATTTGTGATAAGTGTGGATATGCGCTGGAATATTCGTCAATGCCGCCAAAGTTCTGTCCTCAGTGCGGCGACCCTATTGATGAAAAGGACGAAGTAAGCGATTAGGAGGCATTACTATGGCTATAAACTTGTTTGAGATGCTTGACAACATAAAAAACAGCCAGCAGGTACAGAGTGCGAGCGCTTCCATAAAGAGTGCCACCGGAGTGAGTTTAGGAGAAAGACCTTATTCCACTTGTCCTATGGGGTGTTTTATCGCGCCGGAGGCTTGTGAGGAGTGCAAGAGTTATAAAGAAGCGTTGAAGAAAGTGTTGGAGGATGTGGAAAATCTGGAAGCATATTATTCCAACTTTGTAGTAGATTCGGATGCCATGCCCGGGGGAGAGCGGGAGTGTTGGTATTGTGGTGCGCCTGCGTTGGCCGTCTCCAAGGAATGTGAGTATTGCGGCTCCGATCTGGGAAACGGAAAAAGCCTGATACGGGTGCAGAGCAAGAACGAGATACCAGACCCCATTGCCAAAGCTACAGATATCATTTACGAACGGCAAAAGATGGCAGCCCGCTACCAGAAGGAGAAGGGTTCTGGCGGCTTATTGAAAGGTCTGCTGGGTATGGGCGGAATGGCGACCATGAAGATGAATGCTTTTGATAAGCCTATGACGGTACAGGAGGTAAAGGAGACAGCCCAAAGCTACAACGTGTCTGTCGGTACTTATCTGTCAGGTCTGGATACGGGAGCCTATTTGACCAAGGCTGGAAAGACTAATCAGGAGATGATGAATCAGATTAACCAGCAGATGGAAAAGAATGCCCAACTGAGAGCTCAGCAGAACGCCCAGCGACAGGCTCAGTTTGAAGCCCAGCGCAGCCAGGGTTCTTCATCACGCTATACCATGATGGATTACCAACAAAGGCGGGCTGAAAGCTATAATCCGGGATATAATGGAGGTTCGTCAAGAACCTGCTATAATTGCACTTATTATTCGGCAGGAGCGCGAGCCTGCGCCGAAAAAGGAAGATCAACCAATGCGGGAGATAGCTGCGGTCTATGGAAATTAAAATAACGAGTACAAAAATATTTTGATGGGAATCTTAGTTCTTGCTGTGGAAATTGTATGCATCATATGTATTACAACATAAAAGGAGAAAATGTATGTTTTGTAAAAATTGTGGAAAGCAGATAGAGGATGGCGCCGGCTTCTGTCCATTTTGTGGAACCGCACAGAACGCCGGGCAGCAGTACACCCGGCAGCACACATACACACGACTATGGGGTAAACTGGAAAACAGATATAACAGTCCATTGGCTTGAATGTGATTGCGGAGAAAAAGCAGATATGGCAGAGCATACAGAGGACAGCGGAACCGTGACGAAAGAGCCGACCGAGACAGAAACTGGTCAAAGAATATACAAGTGCAGCGTCTGCGGATATGTAACAAGAACGGAAACGATTGCAATGTTGCCAACATCCCATACCCATGTTTACGGAACAGAGTGGAAATCA
>DLOP01000138.1:4947-5117 GCA_002478505.1 Lachnospiraceae bacterium UBA7481 | reverse complement strand
CAATCCACACAGAGGATAACGGGACAGTAACGAAAGAGCCAACAGGGACAGAAACAGGACTTAGAACATACAAGTGTATAGTGTGTGGACGCATTACAAGAACGGAAACGATTGCGGTGTTGCCACCGTCCCCATCCCATATCCATGCTTACGGAACAGAGTGGAAATCA
>DLOP01000138.1:0-4914 GCA_002478505.1 Lachnospiraceae bacterium UBA7481 | reverse complement strand
CAATCCACACAGAGGATAACGGAACAGTAACGAAAGAGCCAACAGGGACAGAAACAGGACTCAGAACATACAAGTGTATAGTGTGTGGACGTGTTACAAGAACGAAAGAAATAGAAAAGCATGGGGAGGGACTTTACGAGAAGGGAAACGAGACCACGACAGAGGTAGAAACTCCCCCTGAGGCTGCAGACATACCGAAGGATGACCGCATCACAAGTATCACGATAAATCCTGCCTTTAATATGAAACACAAGGATAGCAGTAATGTAGAGATAGACATCTCAAAAATTCAGATTAAGGCGAAAGAGATTTATGACGAGGCGGGTTTAAAAAGAGCGGAGGATGCGCTTGGAGAGACATTGAATGGAAATAAGCACTACAACCTTTTGGATTTGACACTTTTGTATGATGGCAGAGATTTTTCAAATGGCTATGACGGACTTGTCAAGGTGATTATTCCTCTCCCTAAAGGACACAGGGATAAGACATTCTCATGCTACCGCCTGACAGATACAGGCAAAGAGCTCATACCCGGTGAACAGACGGAGGACAGCTATATTATTTATCTCGAACATTTCAGCGAGTATGCGCTGGTTGCGGAGGAACCGCATACCCACGTTTACAGTACTGCTTGGAAGTCGGATGCCGCCAGACACTGGAAAGAGTGCGAATGTAAAGATAAGACGGAAGAAAGTGTCCATACACAGGATGTGGGGACAGTGACGAAAGAGGCAACCAAAACAGAGACAGGAATAAAGACATATAAGTGCAGTATTTGCGGGTATGTCATAAAAACAGAAGAAATTGAAAAGTTGTCTGCGGACGAAGCAACAAAAGTCACAAAAGCGCAGAAAAAGAAAAATGAAATTGAATTAAATAAAAAAGTTTCATTTAAGATATCCCGTAATTCTTTGGCTGTAGCATGGAATAAATTGCCGAGTGCAGATGGGTATGATATTTACGCCGCTTCGTGCGACGATGATTTCAAAGGGATAACGGCGTCTGTCGGGAAAAATAAGGCATCTGTTACCATACGTAAAATAAATGGCAGGAAGATTAATGGGAAGAAAACTTATAAGGTAAAGGTCAAAGCTTACCGCTTGTTGCCAAATGGCAAAAAACAGTATATAGGCACATCTGCTGACATGCACGCTACAGGAAACATGAATAAGACGATAACAAATGCTAAAAGTATCAGTCTAAAGAAAAAAACATTTTCTTTAAAGAAAGGTAAAACAGCTAAAATCCATGCCACAATTATAAAGGCAGATAGAAAAAAGAAGTTGCTTTCAAAAACGCATGGGGCAAAATTAAGCTATGTATCTACTGATGAGACGATAGCGACAGTGACTGCAACAGGCAAGATAAAAGCAAAAAAACGTGGAAAATGCATCATTTATGTACATGCCTTAAATGGAATCAGTAAAAAGATTAAAGTTACCGTAAAATAATAATTAGAATTAAACGTTTTTCAATTAAGCCGTCAACTACTGCTTGGAACAGTGGTTGGCGGCTTAAATATTTACTTAATTAACTAAGAACTGTATTTTCTTATAGTGTTCAATTTTTTCATAAATGTGCCGATTTTGCAATGTTTTAATGATTTATCCTATAAATAACCTTTAGAAAGAGAACCACATGGATGGTCCAGCTTCTTTATCATATTTGCCTCGGCAATCGCACTCTGGATTACGATCTGATTATTTTTATCCCATGCCCGTTTTTTAATTTCTTTCACGGCCCATTGCTTACTGAGATTCTGATCTATTGCCAGATAGACTTCCGACATTCCTCCCTTTCCGATCAGTTTCAGAATCTCATATTTGTTTGCAATCATCGTACCTATTATGGCCATTTTAGTTCCTCTTTTGCATTTTCTATATTCACTTTTGGTTTTCTTATGTATTTTCCCACGTTAGGTTTTGATCAGCATAACAGAAATATTATCTTTTTCTCCGCGATCCATATTGATCTTTACCAATGATTCAAGAATCATCTTAATATCCTGCTCATTTTTACCTTTACATTCTCTGATTGCAGACTCAATCTCCCACTCCCCCAACACATGACGAAATCCATCTGAGCAAAGTAGAAAACAGTCGCCGTCCCGATAGTTTCCTTTTTCTTCATATGGCTCTATTTTTTCATTTACCCCAATGCACTGAGTCAGAACATTTCTTCTCGGATCTGTCAGTGACTGCTCTTTACTGAGAATCCCTTTCCGCACCTCCATAGCAACCAGACTGTGATCTTCCGTTAATTGCCTAAGAGACCCATCATAAAGATAGATACGGGTATCTCCAATATGGACGATAAAATATTGGTGATCAAACAGGATCAGGACGGAAGCTGTTGTACCCATTTGCATATGATTCTTCTGACTATAAGTCCGGATAATTTCATTTAAATCACTAAACAATCTGGTATATACGTCAGTAAAGTCCACCTGACATACAGCCTTATGATCCTCATTCATCAGCCTCCGAAATTGATCTAGCACATGTGTTACGATGGTTCCACTTGCGACTTCTCCATTAGACAACCCTCCTAATCCGTCGCACAAAACAAATATGGCTGCATCCTTGTTTCCCAAAGGCGTAATCTCGTATCCCAGAGAGTCCTGATTGACAGATTTACGATTTCCTTTATCACTGCAATAAAAAGTACAGATCCCTTCTTTCTTTCCTATTTCCACGCTATGTCCTTTCTTTTACTATCTCATGATTTTTCCCTCTTACTAAATAGTGGAATTGTATTTAAGTCAGAAACTTACACTATTCTCCCCAGCATAGTTGGGAGATTATTTTCTACGTATTCCGCTGCCTCAATCAGCAACGTGGCATTCACATCACTCTTCGCCTGTATCTGTGCCGTTTTCAATTTCCATTTTTGCATCCGTTAATCCAGTCACCGTAAAACTCTCAATCGGAAAGTTTATCAGCTGGCTTGCATAATTGATCTGTTTTTCACCCACTATCACGCTATTGTCCATATTCACAACAGCAATGGTGGTAACATGCTCCCATTGCAGTAATATCATACGTTCTTTTTAATTCCGTTTTTTATTTTTATCTCCATTTCACCTTTTTTCGTTTTTCACTCAATTTATTCAAAATATCCATTTTTTTCCAAAACATAATTTTATTATATTTTCAATATGATAAAATTGCAATACATAATTCTATTTTTTATAAACAGATTGTTTTAACAATTGCTGTATATTTATTTTTCGATTTTACTTTTCAATTCTAATAAAAAGTCCTAGTATTAATCTCTTATAACTAGGAACTTATATGAATCCATATATAAAAATTTCTAAAAGTCATAAAAACAAATATATTTATAATACCCACTACTATTTTTGTAAATATTCTAATTATTAACTTTAGACCATTCCTGTTATTTCTCAATTATAAACAAATTTCAGATTTTATAAAATTATATTCGGAAAAACGGTTATTTTTATAGGGGATTTTATCTGTTGATTTTTTAAAGATCGGAAATTTTATTCTTAATTTTCTATTGTTACTTCGTTGTCTTCTGTAATAACTTTTTCTTTTCTTTTACTTGATTAATCTCTTCTTCTGTCGTATATGTCAGTACCTTTTCTGCATAATATTCGCCCTGCTCGCTTTTACGGATCTTCAGCTTTCCTTTGATATAACCATGTTTTGGACAATATCCGGCTGCATAGAAAATTTTATTATTGGAAGAAAACCAACGAATCTTTGCTTGGACCGGTTTTTGACCGCACTTCATGCAGTTGATCGCCATCATCTGTCTTGATGCCGTGATATCTTTCTTTTTTGCCACGCCACGGGTGATCAATATATTCTCCTTTTCATTACAGATCCGTATCTCTTCCTTTTTAGTATGGGGAATATGATACAGATCATAGGAATAATGATTTTTCAGCAGCTCCTCATCCATATGCATAAACAGCTTCGCCGTATAATAAGCGTCGCCATAAGCCCGATGAAACGGCACGTCTTTCTTCAGTCCGGCAAGCTCCACTGCTGCCTCCAGATTTTTGGTGGATTCCTCTTCCCCGATCTGAATACCATACAGCTTTTGCACGTTATAAAATGGAATCGGCTTGTTGCTAAGAGGCTCCATCCTGTAATACTTCATGTTGCGCTGAAGCTCCGTCAGATCCTGCGAACCCCAGCTGCAGAAGATGTAATCTTCCTTTCCGCACCATTTTAAAAAGCGATTCATCACAGCTTTAAATGTTTCTCCCTGATTCAGCTCTCCATTTTTTAATCCAAGCATTTTTTTAGTACGCCAATTGATCTCTTGATAAACCTGCGGACACACCAGTTCGCAAAAGCTGTCAATGATTTTTTTATCCTCATTTAATTTTACCGCGCCAATTTCGATGATCTCAAAAAGAAGCTTTCTTTCGGAGCTCTTTTTTCCATCGTCCGGCTGATTCCATTCTAAATCAAATACAATATAATTCATGTTAGTCCCCATACCGCCTTAGACGGTCCAAACAATTTTCATTCAATATCATATCTTATTTGTATTCATAAAAAAGATTCCTATACAGAGCTATACAACGTCTGTATAGAAATCTTTTTATTTTACGTTATGCTTTATTTCATTACTGCTTTAATAAATATCTCTATACGAAAGGATTTTCTTATTGCTTAATATCCTTTTCATCAAAGATATCTCCACACTCCGGACAGAACTTCGGCGGATTATGAGGATCCGCGGGTTCCCATCCGCACTTATCACACTTATAAAGAGGAGCTCCTGCCGGCTTTGGTTTGCCGCATTCCTGACAGAACTTACCTTTATTCACAGCACCGCACTCGCAAGTCCAGCCTACTGTATTCTGAGGCTGCGGTTTACCGCAGTTCATACAGAACTTACTTGTATTGACTGTACCACATTCACAGGTCCAAC
>DLOP01000151.1 GCA_002478505.1 Lachnospiraceae bacterium UBA7481 | reverse complement strand
GCCTTTCTGGCATATTCCGGATAATCGCAGGATTCCTTGGAATAACAGCCGCAGTCCGCCACCGCGTATCCATTTTCCTCCAAATATTTTTTTACCTTCTCTTTCAGATCATATCCGCCATGATCACAGCCCATAGAAATTTTCATCCCAGTGTTCTCCTTTTTCATATTTTATTATACAATGTAAAACTTTAAATAGTTGTACAATATAGACGCTATACCTTTTCAACCGTATATCCCGCCGCCTTCAGCAGCCGGTTCATCACTGCCTGTCCGAATCCATCCGTGGAAAAACTCTCGCTGAAGATCGCCGTGACCCCCTCTTCATCAAACTCCCGCAAAATCCGATAAAGTCTTTTCGCAATCTCATATTCATCCTCACGGCTGCCTACGCTTTTTTTAACATCCGCCGAAACCCGGTCCCATATTTCATCAGTGATCATCACACCGGTTCGCTCTCCACGCAGCCTTGCTTTTTTTACTTCTGCGTTCATCGTCCTTACGACGGCTTCCTGATCCCCCTCGATCAAAAGCATGGAGCCTTTGGGCGCATAATGCCTGTATTTCATTCCCGGCGCTTTGGGCGCTTGTCCCGTATCCTGATCCATCAGCGTGATATCCGCATCCACCCTGCCTAACACCCGGTTTAGCATCTCCTGTGTCACGTATCCGGGTCTTAAGATCACAGGAATCCTCTCCGTCAGATCCACGATGGTAGATTCCAGACCAATGCCGACATCGCCGCCATCCAGGATCATATCGATCCTTCCGTCCATATCCTCAATCACATGGGCGGCTGTCGTGGGGCTCGGTCTTCCGGAAAGATTGGCGCTGGGCGCTGCAATATATCCCCCCGCCGCCTTGATCAATGATATCGCCGCGGGATGATCCGGCATCCTGACCGCCACAGTATCCAATCCTCCTGTGGTTTCGTAAGGCACCGCGGAAGATTTTTTTAAGATCATCGTCAAAGGTCCCGGCCAGAAGGCTTCCGCCAGTTGTTTTGCCTCATCCGGAATATCAATGCAGATCTTTTTGATGCTTGTCCAATCTGCAATATGTATGATCAGCGGATTGTCCGAAGGTCTTCCCTTTGCCGCATAGATCTTTCTGGAAGACTCCGGATTCAATGCATCCCCACCAAGACCATATACCGTCTCCGTAGGAAAAGCCACCAATCCTCCATCCTTTATAATCTCACCAGCCTGATCAAAAATCCTACTGTCAACTTTTGAACTATTAAAATTTCTTATCTCTGTAATAATCGTATCCATATGAATTACGTAAAAATCCTCTATCTTCTTCCAAGATATTCCAGTATCCCGTCCACAATAGCCCCTGTCATCAACCGCTGATAATCCTCCTGCTGCAGCAAAGCCGCCTCCCGCCAGTTAGATAAAAAACCGCACTCTACGA
Source organism: Lachnospiraceae bacterium UBA7481 (assembly GCA_002478505.1). Taxonomy (GTDB): domain Bacteria; phylum Bacillota; class Clostridia; order Lachnospirales; family Lachnospiraceae; genus NK4A136. Next base: position 13,323 of record DLOP01000151.1, on the reverse strand, counting down.
TCACAGTTGTTACCGGTGTCTTCTTCAGCAGAAAATAACTGGTATTTCCCTTTGCCTGCCGGTGATTACCGTCATCCGCAGCCAGGATCAGCTGCCTCTGAATGCATTCCGCCAGCAGTCTGGCTTCCTCACTTGTCTCATAGTAAAATACCTGTGCGCCGCATACGGATTCCTGCGGATAACTGTTCTGATGGATACTGACCACCATCAGGGGTTCTTCCTCTGCAATCAGCCCGATCCTGTTTTGGAGATCCTGTACCTTCGTAATATCTCCATTCTCATTATCGGAGATAGCATCCGACGTTCTGGTCAATATCACATAAAATCCTTCCGCTTCCAGCTGTTCCTTCAGAATATATGCCATCTGCAGATTGATATCTTTTTCCAATGCGCCATTGATGCCTACCTTACCGGGATCAGCGCCGCCGTGACCCGGATCTATGATGATACATTCCTGATCTGGCCGGCGTTCTCCTGCAGTATTGCCGGAAAGAAGCGTTTCCTCTGACCCTGTCCCTGGTAAAATGCCCGACTGTCCACTGATATCATCTTCCGATAATGACGACGTACGCCTTGCATCCGTCATCATCGCTGCCAGCTTAGCCAGAATCAGCATACCGATCACCAATAAAACTCCCATCATGATTTTGATCCACTGATTTTGTTTCTGCGTCATAAGAGTTCTGTCCGATATTAAATAGGCTTAGTACATCTTATGTGCGTGGATCATCGTATATTCATGATATCGTTCTTCTACTCCATATAGGAATTGATCACCGGCCATACATCCGCGCTTTCCAGTCCTAATTTCCATGCCGCCACGCCCGCAAGATTATAGCTGGACATAATATTCAATTTTACATTCAGGGAATCCGCATTCTCGACCCAGACCTCATAAAATGCCGTCCCATCCTGATAACTTGCATAATACTGACCTGTCACATCGTCCCATTCCGGGGTCAGACCGCGGTTCGCCAGCCATTCCTGCACCACACTCATGGAATAGGCTTCACTGTTCACCTGTACACCCTCCGTCCGCCAGATCCTGGTATAGAACGGAACCGCATTGATCAGCTTATTCTCCGGCACTCCAAGTGCGAGCGCATCCTCAAGACCCTTTTCCACAAAGCCGATGGATGCCACGCTTCCTGATTCGGCACAGCCTGCCCAATGCTCGTCATACCCCATCAGGATCACGTAATCCGCCACATATCCCTGCTCTTTCAGATTATAATAACGGTTGCCCTCATTCGGCATATAATTGTCCACGGATAAGATGAGTCCGTTTTTATGCGTCTCTATAGATAGTTCACGCAAAAACTGTACATAATGCGTAGCCGATTCCCTAGTGATCTTCTCAAAATCTATATTGATCCCATCGATCCCAAGCTCCAATGCTTCCTGAATAAGATTCGAGATCAATGCCTGCCGGTTATCTGCAGAAGAAAACAATTCGTATTCATCCACCTCGTATGTCATATCCTCAATCAACGCCCATACCTGTAAGCCTTTTGCATGGGCATTTTCTACATAAGCTTTGCTTGCAATACTGAGATAACTGCCATCCGTATTATTCAGATAAAACCATGTCGGAGATACGACATCAATGCCGCTGGTAGATGCATATAATTCATTAAATCCGCTGCCGTCATCCGGCACGGTAACCTGATGGAATACTATCGTCAGCTTTCCGTCCGCGCTGCTTGTCATACGATAGTCCGCTGCCGGATCATATGCTCCGCTCACCGGTAATTCTACGATCTCCTCATAATCCGCCAATTTATCATTCTCTATATAACCGATAAACCCATCCTTTGTCAGCACCTTAGTCCATGTCTCCATGATCTCTATAACAGTCACACGGTCACCCTCTGCCGCCTGACATAGCACATCGCTCTTGATACCGCCCTGATAACGTACCTGAGTATCTTTTAATACCGTTGTTTCCCTGTGGGTATCCCACTCTGTACGCACCTTCATACGATTGGGATCCGGAAAAAATTCATACGTAAAATTGGCATAATTTTTAACATATTCTGCGGCAATATATAATGTGCCTTCCGTATCAAACTGCGCCGCCTTATAATCCAACGGCGTCCATTCGCCATTCACATAATAACCGTTGCTTTCTTCTCCGATATCGACGATCCGGACTTCATCAGACTTCGTATAATACAAAGCCGTTCCATCCGCATTGACATAAAAACGATCTGTAAAAAGTTTTTCCACTGTCGTGATGGAAAAATAAACCGTACCATCAATCAATTTTCCTCTGTCGTCTATCCGTTCGTCCTGCAGAATGATCGCAATATCGTCCTGCGAAAACAATTGGAAATATTCATTCATATCCGCCATCTGCATAGAGTAAGAATATTTTTCGGGATAGATCAACGCCAAAAACCACCTAAGACCTATTTCCTCACCATTCGCCATACTTTCCTTGATCTTGCCGCCAAATGCAATAGCGGCAACAATAATAATAAGAACGACTGCCACCAAAACCGAAATAATCTTATTCCTCAATTTTTTCATTTATCTACATGCCTTTCTTTTTACAGATATGACCACTTCTATCAGCAATCGTTCTTATTATATCAGACCACATTATTTCCGTCATTAACAATTTTGACATTTTAAGGTATTTTTTGTTATTTATTATCTGAAAAGGTCTCCTTGTATCAATAATTTAATGTGAATAGGATTGCCAAAATTGTATATGATTTAAAGTAAGATTTTGAAATTATCCTGCCAAGCAGAGGCATATCTGTGAAATATCCATGCGCCTACTTCAAATCATACAAAACAGTCAACAACAGACGTGCCTGCGGCCATAAGATGTGCCGGATAGTACCAAAAAATAATAATGTATTTAATTCGCTTCAGACAAATTAGGGATATAAACCCGACCAGGCATTAAAAGCCTGTACAAACTTACCGTAAATCAAAAATTCGGTAAGAAGATTCGGAACATTCTCCGAAAGATTTCATATAGATACAAATAAGATTATGCATGCCTCCAATCCGGTACGGATTCTCCGTATGCACATCTTATGAATACACATTATAAAGATTATAATGATAAATTGCAAGTAAAATTTTGAAATTATGCTAAATTTTTCAAAAATATACTTGCTATTATCAAACAATTTAAATCTGAGAAAAATAATTAATAACTAAAGATTGAATGAGCAAAAAATGATTTTATAAAGTTTTTTAGGTCAATTTTTTAATTGTAAATTTGATCATTTTTTTAAAATTTTTTTATTGCGCTTAAAAAAATTTTGAAAGTTTTATGAATATGGTAATATGTACTATTGACGAAACAAGTCTGTGTATTTATACTAAAGGTGCAATTAAAATCGAAAAATGATATTTTTATGATATGAATGCGGTGAAAGAAAGGTTCGTGTTATATGAAAATAGAAAAAGTAAATGACAATCAGATCCGCTGCACGCTGACCAGAGAAGATCTTGATGAGCGGCAGCTCAAGATCAGCGAAATTGCCTACGGCAGCGAAAAAGCAAAGATGCTGTTTAAGGATATGATGCAGCAGGCACATTTTGAATATGGATTTGAAGCGGAGGATATTCCCCTGATGATCGAGGCGATCCCCATGAATACAGGCTGTATCGTATTTATCATCACAAAGGTAGAGGATCCTGAGGAACTGGATACCCGCTTTTCTAAATTTGCGCCGTCCGTCATTGAAGACAGTGATTTCGAATATGAGGAATCCTCTTCCTTTGCTAACACAATTTCGGACATTTTAGATAACCTTCCGGACACGCCGGAAGAAACTTTTGATCTGTTCAGGAAATTAAGCAGCCGCAAGAAAAATACCCAATCGATGCCTGACAACGCTCCGGCGGAGTCTAAGACATCTGAGCCTGCCGGATATCCTAACCGCCTGTTCTCTTTCCAGAATCTGAATGCTGCAATTAACGCTGCTATTATTTTAAAAGGTTATCAGGACGGCGACAGTATTTTATATAAAAATCCTAATAACGGCAAATATTATCTCCTTCTTCTTCGGGAATATTACAACACGAAGGATTTTGTAAGAATCTGCAACATTCTGATGGAATACGGCACCCCGGAGCAGGGAACAGCTGCTACAGAGGCATATATGGAAGAACATTATTCCATTATCATTGCTTATGAGGCGCTGCAGGCTCTGGCAAAGATCGAAGTATAGATATATAGTATATGTCTTTAAATGGGTATTTTAACTGATCTGCATGTATGGTCAGTTAAAATACCCATTCATATAGGATTCCATATAGTTCACGCACATAATATGCCGGAAACAGCCATAACGCTGTAGATGCCGGAACGGACGCGGGTTCTAAGTCCAGCTCTCCGGCGATGATAGACGCGCGGTATTCATGATATTCATTGGTCACGATCGCAACCTTTGTACTAAAACCTTCTTCTTCAATGATCTCCCTGCTAAATGCCATATTTTCTCTTGTAGAGGTAGATCTGTCTTCAAGATACAGCCGTTCGGACGATATTCCCTGTTCCGTCAGATAGCGGTACATACATTCCGCCTCGCTGATATCTTCTCCCGGTCCCTGACCTCCGGATAAGATACAGACTGCTTCCGGGTGCGCTTTGAGATATGCCTCCGCTGCCTGCAGACGCTCTAATAATGACAGGCTGGCGTATTCTCCATATACCCTGCAGCCCAATACAATAACGGTTGCTTCCTCCGCCGGTTTACGGCTGGCGGCAATGATGATATTCGTTGTCAGAATGATCACCAACGCCAAAATAATACAAGCGATTCCCATCAGTATGCTTAATACAATCTTCCCCACCTTTTTCTTCCAGAGCTTCGCCAAAACGCGATTACACCATCCCATAAACAGACCATATCCGGCGACCATCCCAAAGACCAGAAGCCCTGTTACGGTTCCGATATTCACGATCCTTCCCACAACCACCGGCACCATCAGCCATAAGATCCCTAGTCCGCCGATACCCACGAGAAAAAGCCGCAGAATCACTCTTGCGGCTTTCGTGTTATGAATCTTCTTTTTTTTAATTGTTTGATTTCCCTTGTTTTTTGACATCATATTTTCAACTGTTTTTATCTTTATCTTCTTACTACAGCAATTCCCTAAGAATTCATGTAGATCAGAACAAATACGGCAATTACGCCAAGCGCCACCAATCCGACTTTGATCCAGGAGATCGGTGTCTTTCCGTTGACCTTACCGGTCTGTCCATTGACCATAAACTGGTAGACCTTATCCTGATACTTAAATGCAGAGATCCATACCGGCAGCAACAGATATTTATATGTAATATTATTATGCGAGGTTATCAGTCTGTTAACTCTTGCATGAGACGTACGATAACGTGAACGGATCTTTTCTTTGATCTCACCTTTTAGGAGCGCATCAATCTTCTGCTTTCCTGTCTCCCATGCAGCTTTCATCTTGATCGTATAACGTTCTGCCTTAAAACCTGCCATATATTCCGGTTTATACTCTACTGCCTGTCTGGTATCATAAGGTTCCAGACCGGTGATGATCGGTCCGCTCTGCTTGGAAGAAGCGCATACCAGCATATCGTCAATAAATCTGGAATGATGTCCGCTGGTAGGATGCCAGTTGATCCTCGTATGTGTATTTCCTTTACTATCACGGTAACGGTGCTCCGTACCGTATTCACCAAAAAATTCACTCTCCGTCTGGGAATCAAAGGTCCAATACGGAATATAGATCCCCGTAAAAGCATCCGGCTTCGCGCTCTCCTTTGCCAATTTCGGGCAAAAGAACTTTCTGCCGATCCAGTTCTTAAAACGTTTTGAGGCTTCGGCGGCATCGATCTTAAAAGGCACGACGCCTCCCGGTGCCATGACCTTCTTACTGTTTGGATCTTCCATGACCTGATTAGATCCACAATATGGACATTCACTGGACATATCGTTGACATCATAAATCGTTTCCGCGCCACAGGACTTACAGATAACACTCTTTGTTGCAACGCCCCAGTCGCAGGAAGCCTCTTCCTCCGCAGCATAAAAATCCAGCTCCTCCGCCACGAATTGCTGGTCATTCACCTTGATTTCTTCTTTATGTTCGCAATAAGGGCAGTAAAGCATCCCCTCCGCCGGTGCAAACTGCATAATACCGCCGCAGCTAGGACATTTCTTATCTGTCTCCTCGCGGGTAACCGCCTGCTCCGGTATCGGCGCCTCTCCGGCCATCGGATCCATGCCTCCATTGTTAAGACCGTTTGTGTCCATACTTACCTCCTTTGTTAATGACATTCTTTGTCATTTTATCCCCATGTTGCAGCTTTGCTGCGACTTAATATAGAAATGACTTAGATATATTTTTCACACTACTTCCATCGTCTGCCTTGCAATCGATAGTTCTTCATTAGTCGGAACAATCATCACTGTCACCTTGCTCTCCGGCTCGGAAACGATCAGATCTTCCCCTCGGATGTGCAGTTTTTCATCATTAACAACCACGCCGATATATTTCAGATATTCACATACGCCTGCCCGCACTGCATAGTTATTCTCACCGCAGCCTGCCGTAAATGCAATGATATCCACTCCCTGCATTGCCATTGCATAAGCACCGATATATTTAGCAACACGATAACAATAGGTATCCAGCGCCAGTTTCGCATACTCGTTGCCGCCCTGTGCTGCCTCATCCAGATCTCTGAAATCACTGGAAAGATGGTTGGAAAGACCGAGTACGCCGGATTTTTTATTCAGAACAGTGTTGACCTCTTCCACGGTCAAACCTTCTTTTTTACAGATATATTCGATAATTGCCGGATCTATGTCACCGGAACGCGTTCCCATGATCAATCCCTCTAACGGGGTCATACCCATACTGGTATCCACACATTCGCCATTCTGTACTGCGGAAATGCTCGCGCCATTACCCAGATGACAGACAATGATCTTTAAATCTTTTCTGTCCTTGCCGACCAGCTCCGCCGCGTGTTTCGATACAAAATCATGACTGGTCCCATGGAAACCGTATCTTCGTACCTTATATTTTTCATAATATTCATATGGCAGCGCATACATATATGCTTTCTTTGGCATCGTCTGATGAAACGCCGTATCAAATACTGCCACCATCGGTGTGTCCGGCATGTTGGCCTTACAGGAATTAATACCGATCAGATTTGCAGGATTGTGAAGCGGCGCAAGGGAGCTGAGCTCCTCAATATCCTTCTTTACATCATCGTCGATCAGAACCGCCTTCGTAAACTTTTCTCCGCCGTGTACCACACGGTGGCCTACTGCGCCAATCTCAGCAAGAGAGCTTACAACGCCATGCTCCTGGTCTGTCAATGCCTCGATCACCAATCTGACCGCTTCATTATGATCCGGCATCGCTGCCTCGATCTTGACTTTATCCTTTCCTGCCGGCTGATGTGTCAGGCAGCTTCCCTCGATACCGATCCTCTCTGCCAGCCCCTTTGCCAGCACGGCCTCCGTCTCAGAATTAATCAGCTGATACTTCAAGGAAGAACTGCCGCAATTAATCACTAATACGTTCATACCAGATGCTCCTTAATTTTTTAAAATATTATTTATGATTTATATTAAGTCTAATTTGTTTATTTTGATTTATATCTTTTAGTACGCTTTACCCCAGTAAACCATCTTCTTTGCAGGACGTCCGCAGCATACGCAGTGATCGGAGATCGTCTCCTGCTCAAATGGCATACAGCGGCTGGTTGCCGTGGTATCCTCTTTGATCTTCTCTTCACATGCCACATCACCGCACCACATAGCCTTTACAAAGCCGGGCTTGTTGTTGATGACATCACAGAACTCATCATATTCCTTCGCTTCATACGTGTGTGCCTCCACATGCTTTCTGGCACGCTCCAGCATATCCTTCTGCATCGTCTCTAAGATCTCTTTTACCTTTGTTTCCAGCTCACCTAAAACAACTTCTATCTTCTCCCTGGTATCACGACGTACTACAATGCATTTACCATTTTCTATATCTTTGGGTCCGATTTCGATGCGGACAGGGATTCCCCGCATCTCCTGCTCTGCAAATTTAAAGCCCGGGCTCTTATCACTGTCATCCATCTTTACTTTCAATCCCGCCTTCATAAGACGATCCTTTAGCTCCGCCGCTTTCTCTAATACGCCCTCCTTCTTCTGCTGGATCGGGATTACCATTACCTGAGTCGGCGCGATCCGGGGAGGAAGCACGAGACCGGAATCATCCCCATGCACCATGATAATGCCGCCGATAATTCTTGTACTCATGCCCCAGGATGTCTGGTGGCAGTATTTTAATGTATTGTCCTTGTCTGCATACTGAATGCCGAATGCCCTTGCAAACCCGTCGCCGAAATTATGGCTGGTACCGGACTGCAGCGCCTTGCCGTCGTGCATCAACGCTTCAATCGTATAGGTAGCCTCCGCCCCTGCAAATTTCTCCTTATCCGTCTTACGGCCCTTGATCACGGGGATCGCCAGATATTCCTCGCAGAAATCCGCATAGACATTCAGCATCCGGATCGTCCGTTCTTCCGCGTCCTCCGCCGTCGCATGTACCGTATGACCCTCCTGCCATAAAAATTCACGGCTTCTTAAAAACGGTCTTGTGGTCTTCTCCCAACGCACTACGGAACACCACTGATTATAACATTTTGGCAGATCCCTGTAGGAATGTACATCATCCTTATAAAAATCGCAGAACAGCGTCTCCGAGGTCGGTCTGACACAAAGCCGCTCCTGCAAAGGTTCCAATCCGCCATGGGTTACCCAGGCAACCTCCGGCGCAAATCCTTCCACATGATCTTTTTCTTTCTGTAACAGGCTTTCCGGGATAAACATCGGCATATAGACATTCTCTACGCCTGTTTCCTTAAACTTCGCGTCCAGCTCCTTTTGTATATTCTCCCACAGCGCGTATCCCGCCGGTTTAATGACCATACAGCCTTTCACGCTTGCATAATCAATCAGCTCCGCCTTTTTCACTACATCCGTATACCACTGTGCAAAATCTTCTTCCATGGAAGTGATCGCTTCCACCAGTTTCTTATTCTCCGCCATGATCTTTCTCCATTCGTTTTTCCATATCCTGATGCCTCTTTGCCCAAATAAGCACAGGCACCCTTACCTTAAAAGTTTATGGTTTTCCGCATGGTTTGTCAACATTATTCCGGATATTTATTTGCCAATATTTATTTTATTTCATTTATAATAATGCCGGTATGTGATAATGATTTCCTTATAAAGCAGAAATGACAAAGGGCCAAGGATCACCCCGCCCAGTCCGTACAGCTTTATACCTGTATAAATGGAAATCAGAATGACGATGGGGTAAATTCCGGTATTCCTGCCAATCAGGCGGGGCTCCATAAGCTCTCTTGTGACCACACATAGAAGATAAATGCCTGCGCAGATCAGCGCCTTCCAATATTCCGCATTGAGAAGATACCATACTGCCATAGGTCCCAGTATGATCCCCGTGCCGATAAATGGCAGCGCATCTAAGAAAGCTGTGATCAACGCCGTCTGAAACGGGTGCTGCAATCTTAACAGAAAATATCCCATCAGACAGATCCCTGCGATCGCCAGATAAATGATCCCCTGGGCTTTGACATAACCCACCAGCATACTCCCTATTTTATGGAAAATATTTATTACAACAGACATATCCTGCATCTCATGCAGCACGCGCTTGATCGTCTCATAATCTTTTGCCAGCAGGACTGCTGCCAGCGAGGTAATCAAAAGCGTTACAACAACATTGATGATCAAACGCACCGACTTGACGGAACTCATCATTACTTTCGGGATCAGGGTATTCTGCAGATCGGCGATCATAACAGTCCCCCGTTCTTTTACCATCGACGTGACCACGCCCCTCTGCATGCCGGTATGTTCCTCTATCATATTACATCCGTCACATATCATATCCGAAACCTGTCCCCAGATGGCATTACTGTTTTGAAAAATGCCCGCGAGATTGCTAAGCAGCCACACTATAACCATCCATAGGAGCAGCAGCAGAAAAAATACGATCAGTATCAGAAGTCCGCCGGTCAGTATTCCCTTTCCAATGTGAAGCTTATGATTGATCTTATGAATAACGGAAGCGGATGGGATGACCACTAACGCCGCCAATACAAGCGGAAGTATCAACGGGAGAAGATATTTGAACGAGAACCAGATGGCGACAGCCGTGATGATATATACCAGATATTTTTTTCCTGTGGCTTTTTTGTTGTCATTTTCATTTCCCATACTGTTAGTATGAACAGTTTATGGCGGAAAATACCAGCGTTTAATACCGGTGTTAATATCAGTGTTTATTACATACCCTGTATCGAAAATGTCATCCGTCTGCCGCTGACCGGATGGGTAAATTCCAGCTGCACCGCCTTTAATAAAACTGTTCGGATGTTATTTTTCTGATTGTATTCCGCCGACTTTTCGGAAGCATATTTTGCATCCCCCACCAGCGGATATCCGGCATGGGAAAACTGCACCCTTATCTGATGATGCCTGCCGGTAAACAGCCGGATCTCCAAAAGATCCGTTTCGTCCTGCCGTTCCAATACTTTATATGTCAGATATGACCATTTCGGAGATTCTGCACCGTCAGACATCCTGACAACATGGGATGTGTTTGTCTTCCCGTCCTTTACCAGATAATCCTGAAGCTCACCGGACATCTCAGGCAGATGACCGTACACTTTTGCATGATATATCTTTTTCATGATCTTTTCGGATGCTTTCTGAACCTGCTCTGCGCATACTGTTTGAATAGGCGTGCCTTTCTGCCCTTCGCGCAGGATAGGAATGGACACGGCTGTCTGCTTCGACAGTTCCGCCGCGGCTTTCGACGTTTTAGCAAATACAATGATCCCCTCCACCGGCTGATCCAGCCGATGGACGATGCCGAGATATGGCTGATTTAAATATCGTTTTAATTCACTGACCATATCCATGCTGCCAATTCCCGCCGACTGCACCGCAATTCCGGCAGGCTTGTGGCATACAATGATATCGCGGTCTTCATATAATATCTTCGTTTTCATACTCTACTATGCCTTAAACCGATACCCGACCCCCCAGATCGTTTCGATATACTGCACTTTTGAAGAATCCTTTTCCAGCTTTTCACGGATCTTTTTGATATGTACTGTTACTGTCGCAATATCGCCAACGGATTCCATGTCCCAGATCTTCCGGAACAATTCCTCCTTGCTATATACATGATTGGGATTCTCTGCCAGAAAGGCCAGCAGATCAAATTCCTTCGTTGTGAAATTCTTTTCTTTATTGTCCAGAAATACCCTGCGCGCCGTCTTATCGATACGGAGCTTACGGACTTCAATAATATTATTTTCTTCCCGCTTTCCTGCCAGCCGCTCATAGCAGGCAAGGTGCGCTTTCACCCTTGCCACCAGCTCATTCGGACTAAAGGGTTTGACCACATAATCGTCCGCTCCCAGCCCCAGTCCCCGGACAATATCTATTTCATTTTTTCTTTCAGAAACAATGATAATAGGAATATTTTTCTTTTCGCGGAGCTTTTTACATATTTCAAATCCATCCATGACCGGCAGCCCGATATCCAGGATCACAAGATCGTAATTGCCATTTAACGCTTCCTCCAGCCCCTTATCTCCGGAAGCTTCTACAGCGACTTGAAAATCGCTCATTTCCAGATAATCTTTTTCCAGATCTGCCAGCATGGCTTCATCTTCAATGATCAGTATCTTACTCATAACCCTTATCCCCATAATATACTTCTTTTATTTACCGGACCAGTATTATCTTTTATGCTATAATAAGATATTATAACACTATCTGTAGAATCAGAAAAGATGTAAACTATATTTTTTTTATGTTTCTTTTAGAATATATTTATAATTATAAAGATAGAAGTGACCCATTGTCCATTATATTAGCTTCTTCACTCTTTTTTCTTTATAAACACCCACTTCTGCTGTATCTTATAACTAATAAAGAACAGAACAGAATCAATGATTATCTTAATGATTCCTTCATGGATCATCGGCAGCAAATAGGCAAGTCCTGTGACGATTCCCGCAGAACACCCCATCTGTATCAGCCAGACAATAAAATACCTCGGTCCGCTATCCGCTGCCTTAGCTTTCGATTTAAAGACCCAGCGGTTCATAAAGTAGTTAAATATTCCCGAACAGATACGCGCGATCACCGTCGCCGCCACAATGTAATACGCCGGCGTAATCGTCTCCAAGCGTGGGGAAATCAGCAAAAACAGCAGCATATCCAAAAGGCACGATCCCAGTGAAGAGATACAGAATTTGAAAAACACTTTATAGATCTTAATGGAATCCTTGATGGGGTTAAAATGCGAGCTGGCATTGTCATCAATATAAATGACTTCTATCGGGACCTCTGTCCAGGCAACATTTAACTCTTTCAACCGAAAGATACTGTTCATCTCATACTCATACCGGTCTCCCTCCACCTTAAGCATCTCACTTAAAATGGAAAAGGGCATTACCCGCAGTCCTGTCTGGGTATCAGATAAGGAAATATCGCAGAAAAATTTCATCAGCCTGCTCGTCAGCCGGTTGCCAAACCTGCTTCTGGGAGGAATCTTGGTATCTCCCTCAAAATCACGGCATCCCATAACCACCTTCTGGGGCTCTTTCAGGAATACCTCACAGCACCGCCTCACATCCTCCGGCGTATGCTGCCCATCTGCATCGATCGTCACAACGCCTGCTGCGTCCGTAAAATGCTCCAGCACATATGCAAATCCCGTCCGAAGCGCACAGCCCTTGCCGCGGTTTACTTCATGCTCAAGTACCGTCGCTTTTTTCTTTGCCTGTTCAAACAGGGGAGCATACTTCTCTCCCGAGCCGTCATTTACTATAAGAATATATTCATACTGTTCAGCAATCTGATCAAGCAGGTCAGTCATCTTTTCATCCGGGCAATATGCCGGGATCAATACCACAACTGAATGATTCTTTTCCACCTGTAACCTCCAATATTTTTACAATACTCACACGCAGTGCTGAGCTCGATTCCGCTTTGCTCCATCTCGCTCGCGGGCTTCGCCCTCGCTTGCCCGCAGTGCCCTCGTTCGCTTCCGCTTCGCTCCATCTCACTCGCGGGCTTCGCCCTATGCTCGCTCCGTACTCCACACGCTCGCAGTGCTGAGCTCGATTCCGCTTTGCTTCATCTCGCTCGCGGGCTTCGCCCTATGCTCGCTCATGAAATCATATCCCGCCCGGAAGCAAGCTTCCGGCGGCAGATGATTTCATTCACTCGCGCACTGCTCATTGCTTTCGCGTACATTATA
>DLOP01000128.1:20596-34751 GCA_002478505.1 Lachnospiraceae bacterium UBA7481 | reverse complement strand
GGGATCGGTGCGGCGTTTTGGAAATACGGGAGGAAAGATATTTCGTAATATGCCTTAAGACCTGTTTTCACGGGATTTTCCGAAATGGAAAGTCCCGTTTTTCGTTAGTGGTTGAAAATCATGGTTTGATATGCTAATATTAAATATTATATAAAAACGGAAGGTTCAAAGAGAAAATGGCACAATTATGGGGAGGCAGATTTACAAAGGAGACAGACCGCAACGTGTATCTGTTTAATGCTTCCATAGAGTTTGATAAAAGACTTTATAAAGAGGATATCACCGGCAGCATGGCGCATGCAAAAATGCTGGAGAAGCAGAAGATCATTACGACTGAGGAAAGAGACGCTATTCTGAAGGGTTTAGAAGGAATCTTAACGGATGTGGAGAGCGGAGCTTTGGAAATCACAGATCAATATGAGGACATCCATAGCTTTGTGGAAGCCAATCTGATCAGCCGGATCGGGGATGCCGGAAAGAAACTGCATACCGGAAGGAGCCGCAATGATCAGGTGGCGCTGGATATGAAGCTGTATGTCCGGGAGCAGATTGGGGAGATTGATAGCTTATTACTTCAGTTTCAGAAGATTCTGTACCGCATTATGGAGGAAAATCTGGATACTTATATGCCGGGATTTACACATCTGCAGAAAGCGCAGCCGGTGACACTGGCGCATCATATGAGTGCCTATTTTGAAATGTTTGTGCGTGACCGTTCAAGATTATCTGATATCTCAGTGCGTATGAATACCTGTCCGCTGGGTGCGGGAGCGCTGGCAGGGACCACGTATCCGTTGGACCGGGAGTGTACAGCTTCCCTGCTGGAATTTATTGAACCAACGAGAAACAGCATGGACAGTGTTTCAGACAGGGATTATGTAATTGAACTGTTATCTGCATTATCTACGATTATGATGCATTTATCACGGTTTTCTGAGGAAGTGATCCTGTGGAATTCCAATGAATACGGATTTATAGAGATCGACGATGCTTATTCCACAGGAAGCAGTATCATGCCGCAGAAGAAGAATCCCGATATCGCTGAGCTTGTCCGCGGTAAGACCGGAAGGGTTTATGGGAGCCTGATGTCGATGCTGACAACGATGAAGGGAATCCCGCTTGCATATAATAAAGATATGCAGGAAGATAAAGAAGGAACATTTGACGCCATTGATACGGTCAAGGAATGTCTTATGATGTTCATGCAGATGATTGATACCATGAAGTTCAAAAAAGATGTTATGGCGCAAAGCGCGGTCAATGGATTTACCAATGCAACGGACGCTGCGGATTATCTGGTAAAGCGGGGAATGCCGTTCAGAGATGCACATGAAGTCATCGGAAGGCTGGTACTGGCATGTATAGAGAAGCATAAGAGCATTGATGAAATGACATTGTCAGAGTTAAAGGAAATTAGTGATACTTTTGACGAAGATATTTATGAAGCAGTTTCGCTGGAAACCTGTGTGCAGAAACGACTGACAACGGGCGCACCGGGAGTTGAAGCAATGAAGAAGACGCTTGCAACTTATAAGAGCTATCTTAATGAGAATATTAGCTAAATTGTTGCTTGTGTATTATTATGAAACGATATATTATGAAAATGATAATTAAGAAATTGGCTTTATATAAACTTGCTATGTATAAATTTACTTTATAATGTTTATGAGGTTTACATAACCAGAAATTTGCATATTCATGTTCCAAAAATGATTTCATTTATGATTTTTTTGGAACATGAATATGCAAATAAAGAGTTATGTAAGCCGGAGTATTATAAGTGTTAATTATGATATAATAAAGAGGAGGAGTATTATGAACAAATTAAAAGTAGGCATTTTAGGCGGAACGGGCATGGTAGGACAGAGATTTATTGCTCTGCTGGAAAATCATCCATGGTTTGAGGTGACAACGATTGCGGCAAGTCCGCGTTCAGCAGGGAAAACGTATGAGGAGGCGGTAGGAGACCGCTGGAAGATGACGACGC
Organism: Lachnospiraceae bacterium UBA7481; assembly: GCA_002478505.1. GTDB lineage: Bacteria > Bacillota > Clostridia > Lachnospirales > Lachnospiraceae > NK4A136. The sequence continues at coordinate 32,764 of DLOP01000128.1, read as the reverse complement.
CGATGCCGGAGGCAGTAAAGAAAATCGTTGTTATGAACGTCAATGAAGTGGATAAGGTGGCGTCTCAAGTTGATTTTGTCTTTTCAGCAGTTGATATGACCAAGGAAGAGATCAGGGCGATCGAGGAAGCTTATGCTAAGACGGAGACGCCTGTTGTCAGCAATAACAGCGCGCATAGATGGACGCCTGATGTACCCATGGTGATCCCTGAGATCAATCCTCAACATATGGAGGTCATTGAATTCCAGAAGAAGAGACTGGGTACGGAAAGAGGATTTGTAGCGGTAAAACCTAACTGTTCGATCCAGAGTTATGCACCGGTATTGACCGCATGGATGGAATTTGAACCCTATGAAGTGGTTGCGACGACGTATCAGGCAATTTCAGGCGCTGGTAAGACCTTTAAGGACTGGCCGGAGATGGAGGGCAATATCATTCCGTATATCGGCGGCGAGGAAGAAAAGAGCGAGAAAGAGCCGCTTCGTATCTGGGGCGAGATCAAGGACGGTGTGATCGCTCCGGCTGTTTCACCAGTGATTACCTGCCAGTGTATCCGTGTGCCGGTATTAAATGGTCATACAGCGGCAGTCTTTGTAAAGTTCAGAAAGAAACCGACGAAGGAACAGCTGATCGAAAAACTTCGTTCTTTCAGCGGCGTTCCCCAGGAGCTTCAGCTTCCTAGTGCTCCAAAGCAGTTTATCCAGTATCTTGAGGAAGACAACAGACCGCAGGTGACGATGGATGTGGATTATGAAAACGGCATGGGCGTTAGTGTCGGACGGCTTCGCGAGGATACTGTTTATGACTGGAAATTTGTCGGGCTTTCCCACAATACCGTCAGAGGCGCTGCCGGAGGAGCGGTTCTCTGCGCGGAACTTTTGAAAGCACAGGGTTATATTACCGCAAAATAAATTTTTGAAATTATAAAAAGGACATGGTAACCATATGTTCGTTGGAAGAAAAAAAGAATTAAAATATCTGGAAGATAATTATAAAAAACAGGGTAATCAACTGATTGTTTTGTACGGACATAAGGGCGTCGGTAAGACAGCTCTTATGTCTCGTTTTGTTCAGGGAAAACCTGCCGCATACTATGATGCCAAACCGCTGGGCGCGGAGGAACAGTTATATATGTGGAATCATGAAATGGGTTATGGCATTTCTACGGAGGAACTGTCTTTTGACACCATCTTTGGGAAGATGTATGACGAGGGTATGGAGATTCTTGAAGAGGAAGCTGTCAGACTGCAGATGGTCAAGGAGCCCTCGCAGCTGGAAGAATTGCGGCAGATGAAACACATTCTGATGATAGATGAATTTCAGTATATAGTGAAGTTTTCAGAAAAATTTATGATGGATCTGCTGCGGTTTATCAAAGAACAGGATCGCCGGTGTATGGTGGTTTTATGTTCTTCTTCAATCAGTTTTGTGGAAAACGGTCTTGTTCCCCAGATCGGTACACTGGCAATGGGAATCAGCAGTTTCTTTAAAGTGCAGCCGTTAAATTTTATTGACTGTGTGCATTTCTTTGAAGAATTTACGACAGAAGAATGTATGAAGACTTACAATATTCTGGGCGGTTATCCGGCTTACTGGGATCAGTTTACAACGAAGATGAGCATAGAAGGTAATATTGAGCATATGATGCTGTATTCCGACGTATTCCTTCGGGAGGAGGGTGAGCGTGTCGTTGCCGCGGAACTGCGGGAGGTAAATGTTTACTGTACGATCCTTTATTGTTTGAGCCATGGGATGAATAAATTAAACGAACTGCATCAGCATACCGGTTATTCCCGTGCAAAGATCAGTGTTTATCTGAAAAACCTGATGGAGCGGGAACTGGTGGAAAAAGTATTTTCCTTTGACAATGCCAGCAGCGCCAATGCCAAGAAGGGCATTTACCGTATTGTAGGTTCTTATCTTGATTTTTATTACCGTTTCGTGTTCGGCAGAACCAGTAAGTTAAATATTTTAGGACCTAAGAAATTTTATGAACAGTATATCAGAAAAGATATTCCGGCTTTTTATGAGAGACAGTTTCAAAAGATCTGCAGAGAATATATGGAGATTCTGAATCAGCAGAAAGCGCTGCCGATCCGGGCGGGTCTTATTGGCGAATGGATCGGCAAAGAGGGTACGATCGACCTTGTACTGCAGGATGAGGACGGGACGAATATTCTCTGTTTCTGCCGCTGGCAGGATGAGCGTTTTTCTATGGAGGCATATGAAAAATGTTTAAATACTGCTGCCAGTGCAAAATTAAACGCGGATTATGTTTATTTGTTTTCCAAGGGCGGTTTTGACCAAAAATTGACAGCGATGGCAGAAAAAATGAACAATCTTGCGCTGGTGGATATTAATACTCTTTAATTTAGAAAGGTTTTTTATGGGAAAATCCCTCTACATAGCAGAAAAACCTTCTGTGGCGAAGGAATTTGCTAAGGCGTTAAAATTAAATACGAAGAGCCGGGACGGTTATATGGAGTCCGATGAAGCGGTGGTGACGTGGTGTGTAGGACATCTGGTGACGATGAGTTATCCGGATGCGTATGATCCGGAGATGAAAAGATGGAGTCTCCAGACCATTCCGTTTATTCCCACGGAATATAAGTATGAAGTCATCCCCGACGTTGAGAAACAATTTAAGATCGTTGCATCTTTGCTTAACCGCGAAGATGTGACGACAATTTATGTCTGTACGGACTCCGGGCGCGAAGGAGAATATATTTACCGGCTTGTCGAACGTCAGGCGGGCGTCACCGGAAAAGAACGGAGACGTGTCTGGATCGATTCACAGACGGAGGAGGAGATCCTTCGTGGAATCCGTGAAGCGAAAGAATTGTCAGAATATGACGACCTTTGTGCATCCGCTTATCTGCGCGCACAGGAAGATTATCTGATGGGTATCAATTTTTCCAGAGTGCTTACTCTTAAATATGGTAATTTTGTAAAGAATTATCTCAAGGCGGATAAAGGCGTGATATCAGTTGGGCGTGTCATGACCTGCGTACTTGGCATGGTGGTAGATCGGGAAAGGGAGATCAGGGAATTTGTTAAGACGCCGTTTTATCGCATTATTGGCAATTTCGAACTTGACGGCGGCAACATGGTGGCAGGAGAGTGGAAAGCGGTGGAAGGCTCTTTGTATTTCGGGTCGCCGCTGCTTTATAAGGAAAATGGCTTTGCCAAGAAGGAGGACGCAGAAAAGCTGATCAGTGAGCTTGCGCCATCTTATCCGTCAGCGGCGGTTTTGGAAAAGGTAGAGAAAAAGACGGAGAAGAAAAATCCGCCTTTACTGTACAATCTTGCAGAGCTGCAGAATGACTGCTCCAAATTATTTAAGATCAGTCCCGACGACACCTTAAAGATTGCGCAGGAGCTTTATGAAAAGAAACTGACGACATATCCCAGAACGGATGCGAGAGTATTATCTACAGCAGTGGCAAAAGAGATCCATAAAAATATCAGCGGACTGAAAAATGCGCCGGTCTTCGGGGAGCATGCCAATGAAGTACTGCAGATGGAAAGTTATAAAAAGATCGCTTCCACAAAGTATGTGAATGACAAGCAGATTACGGATCATTATGCCATCATTCCCACAGGGCAGGGATTTGGCGCATGGAATAGTCTTTCCCAGACATCTAAGAAGGTTTATGAGATCATCGTCAGGAGGTTTCTTGCCATCTTTTATCCGCCGGCTGTATTTCAAAAGCTGACGCTGACGATTTCTATGATACCTTCCAATGATGACAGAAAAGAATACTTTTTTGCAAATTTTAAAGTGTTGGGCGAGGAAGGTTATCAGAAGATCATGAAGTATTCTTTTGCCGATTCCGCCAATAAAACTTCCGGGGAAGAATCCGAAAATGAAGTAAAGTGCGATCCGGAATTTTTAAAGAAGCTTTCCGGATTGAAAAAAGGTACAGCGATCTCCTGTATGTCGCTGGCATTGAAAGAAGGGGAAACTTCTCCGCCAAAGCGGTATAATTCCGGCAGCATGATTCTTGCAATGGAAAATGCAGGGCAGCTGATAGAAGATGATGACCTGCGGGCGCAGATCAAAGGAAGCGGTATCGGTACTTCTGCTACCAGAGCAGGGATTCTGACGAAATTATTTCATATAAAATATCTGGCGCTGAACAAAAAGACGCAGATTATTACTCCGACGCTGCAGGGAGAACTGATCTATGACGTAGTCTATCATTCAATTGCTTCGCTTCTGGATCCGAAGCTGACGGCAAGCTGGGAAAAAGGACTGACCGGCGTGGCAGGCGGGACGATCAGCCGGGAAGAATATACGGAAAAGATGGACGGTTTTGTCATACGGCATACCAACCGTGTCAAGGAGCTGAATAACCAGTGGGCGCTTAGGGGATGCTTTGACAAGGCGGCGCAGTATTATAAGAAATGAGAAAGAAAGGTATGGATATTAAATGGAACAGGCTAAAATCAGGAATTTATACGATCTGAAAGAGACGATTGCTGAGGATATCTTTGAAGGAGCCGAATATCCCTGGGAGGTACTTTCGAAGATCAAGGAGTTTATTATAAAGCTTGGCGGTACGCTGGACCCGGCGGTTTATGAAAAACGCGGCGAGAATATCTGGGTGGCAAAAAATGCTAAGATTGCGCCGTCGTCTTGTCTGAACGGACCGCTGATCATAGATGAGGAAGCAGAAGTAAGGCACTGCGCATTTATCAGGGGCAGCGCTATCGTTGGGAAAAAATGTGTGGTCGGCAATTCTACTGAGCTTAAGAACGTCATATTATTTAATAATGTACAGGTTCCCCATTATAATTATGTGGGGGACAGCATCCTTGGATATAAGGCGCATATGGGCGCGGGTTCGATTACCTCTAACGTAAAAAGCGATAAAACGCTGGTTGTTGTAAAAGAAGCGGTAAATTGTGAAAACGCAATGAATGCTGAAGATGGGATCCCTACGGGTTTAAAAAAATTTGGCGCAATGCTTGGAGACAATGTGGAAGTCGGCTGTAATTCCGTTTTGAATCCGGGGACTGTAATCGGCCGAAATACTAATATTTATCCTACTTCCAGTGTCCGTGGGGTGATTCCGGAGAATTCGATTTATAAAAAATGTGGAGATATTGTCAAAAAACGGTAAAACCTACTAGATTTTTTCTTCGGAATATGCGAAAATATATAAGATTGAAATGTTATAACATCCATTTGTCCTACAAGGGAAGTTATGACATCAATACATAAATAAAACACATGAATTGAAAGGAGAAGTTACACATGATTATTTCTAAAGAAGTTCAAGAAATGTGTACGGTGGCGCAGGGCGTTCATCATGGCGCAGCACCCATCCCAGAAGAGGCAAAATGGGTTAAGGCAAAAGAAGTAAAGGACATTTCCGGTCTGACACACGGTGTTGGCTGGTGTGCACCTCAGCAGGGCGCATGTAAGCTGACTCTGAATGTGAAGGAGGGTATCATCCAGGAAGCATTGGTTGAGACCATTGGATGTTCCGGTATGACGCACTCCGCAGCTATGGCAGCTGAGATTCTGCCGGGTCTTACAGTTATGGAAGCATTGAATACTGACCTTGTATGTGATGCAATCAACACAGCAATGAGAGAGCTCTTTTTGCAGATCGTTTATGGTAGAAGCCAGAGTGCATTTTCTGAGGACGGTCTTCCGGTAGGAGCAGGTCTTGAGGATCTTGGTAAAGGTCTTAGAAGTCAGGTTGGTACGATGTACGGTACACTTCAGAAGGGACCGAGATATCTGGAGATGGCAGAAGGTTATGTTACAGGCATCGCTTTGGACGCTGATGACCAGATCATTGGATATAAGTTCGTAAGCCTTGGCAAGATGACAGACTTTATTAAGAAGGGTGATGATCCGAATACAGCTTATGAGAAGGCAAGCGGACAGTATGGACGTGTTGCTGACGCCGTTAAGATCATTGATCCCAGAACTGATGCAGAAGTGAAATAAGGAGGAGAGAAAACATGGCTTTATTTGAATCATATGAAAGAAGAATTGACAAAATCAATAAAGTTCTCGGTGAGTATGGAATCTCTTCCATTGAAGAAGCTGAGAAGATTACGAAGGACGCAGGTCTTGACGTATATAATCAGATCAAAGGCATCCAGCCGATCTGTTTTGAGAACGCATGCTGGGCTTACACTGTAGGCGCTGCAATTGCAATCAAGAAGGGATGTAAGAAAGCTTCTGAAGCTGCTGCAGCAATCGGCGAGGGTCTTCAGGCATTTTGTATTCCGGGTTCTGTTGCAGATACCAGAAAGGTTGGTCTTGGTCATGGTAACCTTGGTAAGATGCTCTTAGAGGAAGAGACAGAGTGCTTCTGCTTCCTTGCAGGTCATGAGTCATTTGCGGCCGCTGAGGGTGCGATCGGTATCGCTGAGAAGGCTAACAAGGTTCGTCAGAAACCGCTTCGTGTTATCCTGAATGGTCTTGGTAAAGATGCTGCTCAGATCATTTCCCGTATTAATGGTTTTACCTATGTTGAGACGGAATATGATCCTTATACCAACACAGTAAAAGAAGTATTTAGAAAATCCTATTCAGAAGGACTTCGTTCTAAGGTTAATTGTTATGGCGCTAATGACGTTTGTGAAGGCGTTGCAATTATGCATAAGGAAGGCGTTGACGTTTCCATTACAGGTAATTCAACCAATCCTACCAGATTCCAGCACCCCGTTGCAGGTACATATAAGAAAGAATGTATCGAGCAGGGCAAGAAGTATTTCTCCGTTGCATCCGGCGGTGGTACAGGCCGTACCCTTCATCCGGACAATATGGCAGCTGGCCCTGCATCCTATGGTTTCACAGATACCTTAGGTCGTATGCATTCCGATGCGCAGTTTGCCGGATCTTCTTCCGTTCCTGCCCATGTTGAGATGATGGGTCTGATCGGCGCAGGCAACAATCCGATGGTTGGTATGACCGTTGCAGTTGCTGTTTCGATTGAGGAAGCTGCTAAAGCTGGAAAATTTTAAAAATTAGATTTATAAAATTTATGAATCCCCGTAAGATTAAGGCTTGCGGGGATTTTCTTATGCCGGAGATCCGCCGGCTGGGAACGCCTGAAAACAGCTCAAATTTGGCAAATAATATACAAGCAATATATAGGCAATATACAGGGGTAATATACAAAATATCCGAAAAATATCAAGGCTATATAGATAGGAAAAACAAGCGAAAATAAATAAACCTACCTTGTACTTGGCAGACAGGTAGGTTTATTAGTCTTTAGATATAAACAGGTTGATCTATTAATCCCACTCCCAGCCGACAGGATTTAATGGAAGATCTTCGCCGGAATAATCGATCAATGCCATGGCATCGATCATATCAGAAATAGGGCGGTGAGTATATACGGCTTCCGTGATATCCCGTATTTCGTGTCCGACGATTCTTTTTAACAAGTTATCATCCATGCGCTTATACTTCGCACAGGAAATGAACGTATGACGCGTTTCGTGCGGTGTGTGGGACATTTTAAGCATTGCCATAACTTTCTTGAAGCGTCCCCGGTACTGGTCGTATGTCATAAATTCCTTTTGCTCATTGCAAAATAAATACTTGTTATCTGGGTTATAGTGCCGCAGGACGATGTGCCGGACTTTTTCATGGATAGGAACGGGACGGTCTGTTCCGGCTTCAGTTTTCATGCCGCCGATCACTAGCCAGCGGTCGATATTTATATTGGCGTTCTCCAGCAAAAGCGTTTCGGACGGTCGGAAACCACTATACAGATTGAAAAGGATGATATCGGTTACTCCGAAGTTTTCCCATTGCCAGAGTGTCGCGATCTCACTATTAAGGAACGGGCGACGAGTTTTCTTGTCCCGCTTGCCGACTTTCTGGACGAACAGAGTAGCGTAATTTTTATCTACAATTTCATGGATGAGCGCAAAGCGGTACATCATGTTAAACATAGACTTCATGCGCCCTTTTGTGGCGTCGCCCGTTTCGGCGTCCCGAATCACTCCCTGAAGATGCGAGACCCGCAGATCACGCATATATTTATCGTGGATGGGGGCGCAGTGCTTGAAAGCTGCAGTGTAAGTACGGGTTGAAGATTTGTTTTTCAAAGTTGGATAATACTCTGTAGCCCACATTTCATATACTTCCGCAAAAGTCAGGCGGTGTGCGTCCAGATCATAGGGATTTTGCAGATACTCATCCAGTGCCGTTTCTGCTTCAATCCGGGTACGGAATGTACCAAGATACTTGTATTGCTGTTTTGAAGTGTTACCGGTGCCGATATCCCAGCCGATGGTTACACGTGCCGCCCATGGTCTGCGCCGTCTGCCGCCCAGTTTAAAAACCGCGCCGGTTCCGTTTGCTCGTCTCATTCTCACAAAAAACACCTTCTTTCTTAATTTTTCGAGAAAAAGGCGCAAAAAATAAAGCCCTTTTCCCATTGATTTATTGAAGGGCTTTATGCTATAATAAATCTGCTTGGGAATTAAATAGCGAAGCCCGATCAATCGGAGTTTTGCAGCCGTCCGCGTTACCAGCGTGGGCGGTTTTCTATAAAAATCAAGTTTGACAACCATATATAATTTGATATAATATACTTAACAAGAGAACCGAAAGCTAGATGAAGCCTAGCCGCCGGAAGAGTAAAACTTAAAATAAGCGCCTTACCTTACCAGAGCGGGGCGCTTATTTGCGTTTTATAAGAGTTACAACAAGAGTTATAACAGCGCAAAGCATAATTACAAATTGAATTAAATCAGAATATGTAATCATTGGCACCAGCCCCTTTCATAAAGATTCGGCGGCTGGCATATCGCCCCTTCGGTTCCCTTGGTAGGTATAATATTATTAAAAATAGTTCTGATCAGAAAATCTAATTTTCTATTTTTGAAAATTATTAATATATATTATTTTACCGTTTTTTCTGTATTTTACGCCATTTTTGCGTTGCCATCTTTTGTATATCCGAGATCAATCAGCTCTTTAGCGCGTTCACTTAGTTTGTGGCGCCCATCATTATTTAACGATCTATATGCGTTCAAAAGGTCATTTTCTTCGGCGTTTATTCCTGTATTATCTGTCGATATACCACAAATTTCATACAGACCTACATGCAAAACATTGCAGATAGCGCATAAAGATTCAATATCGGGAGAATTATTGCCACATTCCCAGCTTGAAATAGCAGCAGCAGTAATACCAAGAAGTGTCGCAAGGTCTTTTTGTGTCATTTTTTGCCTTTTACGGTAAAAGGCTATATTTTTTTGAATATTTTCTTTTAACAGTCTTTCATTGTTTATTATCATTGTGTTTCCTGCCGTCTTTTTTATTTGTATATTACCACACGTTTTAAATACTTTCAAGAAAAAAATCAACAAATCGTTGAAAAAAGTATTGACAATCAACGATTCGTATCGTATCTTATTAAATATCAATGATACGTTGATTTTTAAGGAAAGGAGTTTAATGGAAATGCTGGGTACGATATTAAAAGACTATATGAAAGTCAATGGGATTAAACAGAGTTACGTTGCAGAAAAAATGGGAACCTCACCACAGGTATTGGGGACTATTTTAAATGAAAAACGCAAGCTGGAAGCGGTTGAATTTTTCGCGCTATGCGATGCAATCGGCGCGAACGCAATAGACATTGCAACAGACGCTGGGATTTATCAGCCGTCACAGGAAAAAGCTATAGCCAAGACGAAAGGAGCGCAGACATATGAGCATAGGAAGAATAAAAGTTGCTGAAGCAGCAGCAATACTCCACGTTTCCCAGCAATTTGTCCGCGTTGCTATGCAGCAGGGCGTATTACCAATCGGGGTAGCGGTGAAAATGTCCAGCCAATGGACATATCAGATCAGCCCCAAAAAGCTTGCAGACTACACGGGCGTAGACATTGAAAGTGAACTGGAACGGATTAGAGCGGCTCAAAATCAAGGTAATAGATATGGTGTCCATGAATAAATGCCCGGTGTGTGGGCGTCAGTTCGTCACGCCGTATAAACGGGAGGAGCCCGGCAGGAATTGGGTATATGTTATACCGGTGCGGCGCCGGGGAAAATTAAGGCATGTGAGAGTATGTAGCTATAGCTGTATGCGGACTGGCACTGATGAATTTAACCAGAAAAAATAGAGGGAGAAATAAATATATGGCAAATAAAAAAGAAATTCTAGCGGAGGATTTTATAAATGCACGCAGAGAATATGATTCTTTCTGTAATGCTATGTGGGAATTATGGGATGATGATCCAATTATGACATGTCTGCTTTCAAAGCTGCATGATTCAGCGGAGGCTTATTATAAAACTTTGATAAATATTTATAAAAATGGCATGACGGTGGATGAGGTGGTGGGATTGAAAAGGACTGGAAAAGACGAAAACCCTAAAATTTAAAAATCAGAGAGGCAGAGAAAGAATATGGCAAATATGAAAACATTATTTGAAGAAATGAAGAAATTGAAAACGCAGATAGAAACAGTTATTTGCGTATCGGATTATAGGAATTATGAGGATTTATCCGGATTGGAGGATTTCAAGCAAATAAAGACTGCAGACGAGCTGCAGCGGTTGGAGGAATACTGCAGTATCCTTTATAAGTTAGACGATATACAGCGTGACCTTGCCTATTTAGAAAGACCTATCCGGGAAGTAAGCCAGATCTACACCAACGAAAGCGGAAGATACGAAACAGGCAAAGGGCATTATTACACCAGTGGCAGCGGCATTGAGTTTTTGCGTGTCGAGGAAGTTTATAATTATGATGCTGATACATGGAGAAATGCTGAAATATGGACTGTTTCGAGTGTAGAGAGCAAAAATGGACAATATTATATTGTTGGTTTTCCGGAAATTAAAATGTCCGGTCTAACTGTCCGGGTAAGAGCGTAAACAGAGAAGATTTAGAAGGGGATAATTATGACTGTGGGCAATGCAAGAAATGAACAACAGTTTTTTATCCGGACGCTGCATCATGCCAACCATGGCAGCTATGTATCCCGGTTACGGTTACTGAATGGAAAGGGACAATATTCCAGCACTAACCTTGCCGAAATTGAATCTTATGATAAAAACTATGATACATATGTTAGTTTACATTCTTTCAGCCGTTACGGACGATTGGCGGAAAATATCCGGGAAATAACGTGTATTTATTACGATCTGGACATGCATGACAAGCAGTGTTCAGTGAGTTATATCGAAGAATGCACGGAGAATACGCTGCGGGTGCTTTATGATGCGATAAACCTTAATGAGATGCCGGAACCCACGATCATCACAAGAACTGGAAGGGGGCTTGGTCTGTTCTACGTGCTTGATCGGAGCATTGCCTGTGCAAAGGGGAGAAATGTCGGACAGGTAGAGTTCTGGAAACTGATATACCGAAAGTTGGGAGACAAGATTAAAAGAATAATTGTTCCGGAAAACAATCAGTTGGAAAAGAATCCGGAAGCATTGCTGGAGTTGGATGAAAGGGTGATTTGCGACGTTTCGAGAGTTACCAGGATGCCAGGGACATGGAATCAGACAGTTGGGAAAGAATGCCGCGTTTTATTCCCGGAGCATCCGGAGGATGAACCGCGCTATTATTCGCTGAAAGAGCTTTCAGCCTATATTTTTAGCGAGGTTTACACAGCTGCAGAAAAAACAGAGGATCTTCCGGCAGAAAAACCGAAAGTGGTCATCAAAAGAAAACGATCCGGAAATATAGTAGAATTTGATTTCTTCCTGAAAACATTTCTGCAGGAACGGATCGAGGCGTTAGAAAAGCTGCAGGCATTCCGGAAGGGGAAAGGAATAGGATGCCGGGATTACATGTGTTTTACATTTTATAACCATGCAAAACAGTTATTCGGCACTGATCAGGCAATGAAAATGCTTGTATCATTCAATGGGAATTATGAAGATCCGTTGCCTGAAAGTGAGATCCGCAACATTGCAAGGGGAATTGACAGGTGCGCCGGTGATACTTATGAGGGCTATTATAAGCTAACAAATGAATGGATTATAAGAAATCTCAAAGTATCAGTGCTGGAACGTGATGTGCTGGATTTTGACGTGTCAAAACGGAAATTGCAGCGTAAGCTGGCGCATCAGGAGAAAGTGAGGGTACGGGAAGAACGTAACCGGGAGGTCGCAGAGTACATAGAGCGTCATCCAGAGGAAGTATATGCTTCAATAGCGGC
>DLOP01000128.1:20353-20579 GCA_002478505.1 Lachnospiraceae bacterium UBA7481 | reverse complement strand
GTATAGCAAAAGACGCCGGAATGGGGCGATATAGAAGGTCAGAGGGGAATAAAGGTAAAAATCAAGCAGGAGAAAAAAAGCAAAAGGAGGATTTTGACGTGTCAAAACGAAAGCTGCAGCGTAAGCTGGCGCATCAGGAGACAATGAGGGTACGGGAAGAACGTAACCGGGAGATCGCGGAGTACATAGAGTGTCATCCAGAGAAAGTATATGCTTCAATAGCGGC
>DLOP01000128.1:0-20338 GCA_002478505.1 Lachnospiraceae bacterium UBA7481 | reverse complement strand
GTATAGCAAAAGACGCCGGAATAAGGCGGAATAGAAGGTTAGAAAAAAATAAAAGTGCAAAAGGTGTTAAAAGTGAAAAAAATTGTCATATAGTATGTTGTGCTTCCCGGGATGGGGCAGAGGGGCTAGAGGGGGATCCCGGCAGCAAAGAAAATCCGGCTGCCCTGAATCCGCCCGTTGTGCAGCAGGTGCGTAATAATGGAGATTTCTGCAACTGGCCGCTAGAACCCGGAATGATGCCAGATCTGCCTTTTCGGAAGACTGTACAAGAGACAGACGGGTTCCGGCAACAGCGTTCAATCTGCAGAGATCCTTGAATTGTTTTTCGTCCGAATTTTTCGGGCTGTTTTTATATTAATGTGTGATGTTCCGGAAAATCATACCTAAATAAAGAGATATAAAATTAAGAGATCAAAACAAAATAAATCAAATTAGGGAAGAAACTGAGAGAATAGCGGATCAGGAAGCGGAGTGCGTATAGTAATAAAACATAAAACCGGATCGGGAAATAAAACGAGTTACGAAAAATTGATTGAAAAGCTACCAATTTTCAAAGATAAAAAATTAAATTAGGTGAAGAAATGGAGAAAAAGCAGATCGGGAAGTAAAGTGCCTACAGCAAATAGAACACAAAACCAGATCGAGGAAATAAAATAAGTCACAAAAAAGTGATTGAAAAACAGCTAATATTCTAAGATAATAAATAAAATTAAGGAATAAAAGGGGAAAAAGATCGGATCAGGAAATAAAATAAGTTACAAAAAAATGATTGACAAACCACCATTTTTCTAAAATAATAGATAAAACAAAGGAAGAAACAGAGATAAAAAACGAATCCGGATTTGATTATGGTAAAAAGGCTGGATTTACCGTGGTCATAAACAAAAAAATAATATAAATAAAGTGTCCACATAAAATAGAGAGAATATAAAGGTAGATATATAAATCTAGTACATATGTATAATGGGCTATATTACTACGTAATATAGCACAGATATATATGGACACATGCGGCGTACGACGCTGGACATATATATCGATCCTTCAGGGAAGCGCGCAGTGGAGTTGCACAACGGTTCACTGAAGGACAATCAGAGAAATAGGTTGACGGTTAATAATTTACATTCAATATACAAATTCGCTGGAAAATCATGATATTAGGATGCTGTTGCTTCGATTGAGGAAGCTGCTAAAGCAAACCGTTTCTAAGAAACGCTGGTAAATTTTGAATGAATTGAGTTAAAATTTACAAAAATAGAATATAAAGACAGATAAAACACCATGATTCTTTTGAATTGTGGTGTTTTTACATACTTATACGTTGTCGAAAAGAATCGTCCATGTTATAATTTGGCAAAGGAGTAATCGTGTTGCAAGGTGGTAGCCTCCCTAACTTGAAAGAGAAGGGAGGTGGTGCAGATGAGTACTTACGAAGTTTTAACATTGTTAATACTGTTCGGAACGTTTCTTGTCGCATTGCTTGCCTACATAGATAGGAATAACAAGCGAAAATAAATAAGCCTACCTTGTACTTGGCAGTCGGGTAGGCTTATTGTCTAATCACGGAGGTCAACCACTTTGTGGGCGGTTACTCCTTCTATGCTTAAAATATACCATATTTGTCAGGAGGATTCAAGTCATAAAAACAAGATAATGGCAGTTAATCGCAGATACAGAGAAAATATACAAAAATAATGGGAAAAATTCCGGTATAAGTTAATGGAAAAAATTGAAAAATAATTATAGTATAATTATAATATAACTATGGAAGCAATAAAACAAGTTCCGTGTTTTTAGATGAAAAAAAGGCTATATTGTTTGATGATCCGGAGCATTCAGAGGATGAAGAAAGGCAACGAAAAAGGAGGTAGAAAGATATGTTAGAGGAATATGATATTGACAAGTTGAACCCAAGACCAAACCCTTATGCCAAAGAACTGAAGAAGCAGGTCACGATAAAAATCTCACCTTCTGTCATTGATTATTTTAAGGAGCAGGCTTCTAAAGTTGGTATGCCTTACCAAACGCTTATCAATTTATATTTATCAGATTGTGCTAAAGAGAAAAAAGAATTACAAATGACTTGGAAATAGTTAAAACAAGCGAAAATATATAAACTTAACTTGTGCTTTTATGAGATATAAGTTTAAATGCTTTAAAATGCTGTAAAAAAGAGAGCTTTTCAAGTCGTGATCCGGTTTGAAAAGCTCTCGTTTTTGGTGTAAATGATTTGCTGGATAAGTTGTTGTAAAGTTGTAATACAATAAACTGTAGAGGGGCATCTTGAAAGGCGAGAAGAACAGATATGGAAATTAAGATAAAGGCATTGACGGAAAACGAACTGGCGGAAGCTGTAAAGATCTGGAACAGCGTTGTGGAGGATGGTGTTGCATTTCCGCAGATGGAATTGCTTACACTGGAAACCGGAAGAGATTTTTTCGCGGGGCAGTCTTATACGGGGGTTGCATGTAACATGGAATCTGAAGTTGTCGGACTATATATTCTTCACCCGAACAATGTGGGAAGATGCGGGCATATCTGTAATGCAAGTTATGCTGTGAGAAAGGATTGCCGTGGACATCACATCGGGGAAGCGCTTGTGAAGGACTGTATGAAGAAGGCAAAAGAACTGGATTATAGGATCTTACAGTTTAATGCTGTGGTGAAAAGCAACCAGACCGCGCTGGCATTATATAAGAAGCTTGGATTTACGCAGCTTGGATGCATACCAAACGGATTTTTATTAGGTGATGGAAATTATGAGGATATCATTCCGCATTATATAAATTTGACTATGTAAACTGATTGTGTTGTAAAAAATGGACGAACATTTGTAATGAATTGAGCTGAATCATTTACAAGTCAGTTATCAGTCCCGTCAATACGCTTTAGAACATCCATATATGCGATTGACTGAGCATGGCAGGCAAGATAATATGTTACATTCGCTTCGGGATCGGTCACAGGTATTTTGATTCTGTCTGCCAGAAGGTTTTGACCATCCTTGGCTAGATTTGTAGTAAAACAAGGCAGTGAAGATTCCCTGACCAGTTCTTCAAATTCAAATTGATCCGTCTGTACTAAGAATCTGGAGGCGGGCATTTGAACACGGCACATTTCGTCCCAAAATCCAATTTCTGAATTGAGAAGAAAATTGAACCCATTCAGATCGGAAAATGCTACGGAAGACCTTCCTGCCAGATCATGGGAGGCTGGTACACAGACAGACAGATTTTCTTTCAGGAATGGGATACTCACGTAATGACCATACTGTGGATTATGAGGAAGGATCGCCAGCTGGCAGAATTCGGAATCAAGGTCTTCGCAGATGGCAGGCACGCTTTTTAAAGAGGTTGCAATCGTCATATCAGGATATGCAGTGGAAAGGGCAGGAAGCACATACCATAAAGGGGCAGGTGCACAGGAACTGATCGTAATGGTATGCAGGCTTTTATCAAATGCCCGTACAGTTCTTAATGCATTATCCGCTGCTGACAGAAGCTGCCGTGCCTGTTCTACTGCTTTGATACCTGTATCGTTGAGAGTGATTTTGTTTTTTCCTCTTACAAACAGGGATACTCCGAAAACATCTTCAAGGTGCTGCATCGTCCTTGTGATCGTGGGCTGTGAAATATGAAGTTTTTCCGCAGCCAAAGATAAGGTCCCCGTGTCTGCAAATGTGATAAGCTGTTCCAGTTCATTTAAATCCAACATAATGCTCCTCCGTATTCACTATTCATTTTATGAAATGCAGATTCCGATATTCTTATTGTACATTTTCCAAAGAAAAAAGTAAAATGTATTTATCAAAAGCAAAAGAGAATTCAAAATATGAATATAAGGAGGACTGGAAATGGAATATGTAGAATTGAATAACGGAGTAAAAATGCCTGTGCTTGGATACGGAGTTTATCAGACGCCGCCGGAGCAGACGGAAGAATGTGTGCTGGATGCGATCCGTATAGGATACAGAAGCATTGATACTGCACAGGCGTATGGCAATGAAGAAGGGGTAGGAAATGCCCTGGCAAAGTGCGGGCTGCCAAGAGAAGAGTTTTTTATTACCACCAAGGTATGGATATCCAATGCAGGCTATGAGAAAGCGAAAGCCTCTATTGAAGAATCATTAAAGAAATTACAGGTCTCCTATATTGACCTGCTGCTGATCCATCAGCCCTTTGGCGATTATTACGGAACTTACCGGGCAATGGAAGAGGCATATAAAGCAGGAAAGGTAAGGGCGATCGGTGTATCCAACTTTTACCCGGACAGATTTATAGACATTCATCATTTTGCAGAGATCAAACCGGCTGTCAACCAGGTGGAGACCCATGTATTCCAGCAGCAGAAGATTGCGAAGGAATATATGAAGAAAAACGGTACACAGATTGAGTCATGGGGACCGTTTGCAGAGGGAAAGAATGATTACTTTAATAATCCTGTCCTGAAAGAGATTGGTGAGAGCCACGGCAAATCTGCTGCCCAGGTTGCCTTACGCTTTCTGATTCAGAGCGGTGTGATGGTAATTCCAAAGTCTACCCATAAGGAAAGGATGGAGGAGAATTTCAATGTATTTGATTTTGAACTGACAGCGGACGAGATGGCAAAAGTGGAAGCGCTGGATGGCGGAGAAAGTCTGTTCTTTTCTCACTACGATCCGAAAACAGTAGAATGGTTTATGACGTTTGCTTAAAAATAGAGACCGTATCTGTAGCGAGATGCAGATACGGTCTTTTTCTGGGTGTCCTAGTCGTTTTTTGTCTACCACTTTTTAAAACTGCGGAAACTCAAGAAAAAATAGATATTGACACAGTGTCAGAATGCATATATAATAAATATACTGACATAGTGTCAGAATAGAAAGGGGAACGAATATCTGAAGACAGGGGATGTGATTGGAAAATGTCTGTCATTTAAGAATGGGGAAACCGTGTAGGAGGAATAGGATGCCAAAGGGATCAAAAGAATTGACGGAGGCAAGAAAAGAGGAGATTATTACTGCCTGCGCTGAACTGTATAAGACCATGAGTTTTAAGGATATTACTATTAAGGAGATTGGAAATGTCACATCTTTTACCAGAACTTCTATTTACAATTATTTTCAGACAAAAGAGGAAATCTTTCTGGCACTTCTGCAGAGAGAGTATGAATTGTGGATTGGCAAGTTGAAACAGATTCAGGAAGAACATGAAAAATTAGCTCCGGCAGAGTTTGCGGATGCATTGGCCCATTCTCTTGAAGAGCGGCATAATCTGCTAAAGATTATGTCGATGAATCACTATGATATGGAAGATAACAGCCGCATTGAACGGTTAATAGATTTCAAGGTGGTTTATGGGCAGTCACTGGCAGAAGTCAGAAATTGTCTGGATAAATTTTTCCCGGAGATGACGGATCAGGATAAGCAGAGCTTTATCTATTCTTTTTTTCCGTTTATGTTCGGGATCTATCCTTATACCGTGGTAACGGATAATCAGAGAGAAGCGATGAAGCAGGCGGGGGTAAACTATGTGTATATGTCCATTTATGAGATTACCTATACCGAAGTTATGAGATTGTTATTATAAATAAATAGCACTAAATTATGAAGCGAGTGAATAAGGAGGAAATGCGATGAGGTATGTAAAACTTGGAGATTCTGAACTGACGGTATCCCGCATTTGTATGGGATGCATGGGATTTGGTGATGCTGGAAACGGACAGCATTCATGGACTCTTGATGAGGAACATTCCCGGGAGATCATTAAGAGGGGCATTGAGCTTGGTGTCAATTTTTATGATACAGCGATTGCTTATCAGAACGGTACCAGCGAGCAGTATGTGGGGCGGGCACTGAAAGAACTTGCAAAACGTGATGAGATGGTAGTTGCTACAAAGTTTCTGCCCAGAACAAAGGAGGAAATAGAGGCTGGCTTGTCCGGACAGCAGCATATTGAAAAAATGATCAACAAAAGTCTTCAGAATTTAGGTATGGATTATGTTGACCTTTATATCTACCATATGTGGGACTATCAGACACCAATCGAGGATATTCTGGAAGGACTGTCCAACGTGGTAAAAGCAGGAAAGGTACGTTATATTGGAATTTCCAACTGCTACGCATGGCAGATTGCCAAAGCAAACGCCATTGCAGAGAAGGAGGGGTTCCCGCGGTTTGTATCCGTTCAGGGACATTATAACTTGATTTTCCGGGAAGAAGAACGGGAGATGGTGCCTTTCTGTTATGAGGAGAATGTCGCCCTCACACCATACAGCGCGCTGGCAAGCGGCAGGCTTTCCCGGAAACCGGGAGAGGACAGCAAGCGGCTTGAGCAGGACAGCTATGCAAAATTTAAATATGATGCAACAAAGGAACAGGATGAGGTCATCATCCGGCGTGTACAGGAAATTGCGGAAAAGAGGAATGTCACCATGACAGAGGTTTCCCTTGCGTGGCTGCTTACAAAAGTGACCTCTCCCGTGGTGGGTGCAACGAAATTCCATCATATCGAAGGCGCGGCAAAAGCGGTGGAACTGGAACTGACAGAGGATGAAATACATTATCTGGAGGAGCCTTATGTGCCTCATGCACTGGCAGGAGTCATGGCGCAGAATAAGCCTGAAAGTGCAAAGGAAAAACATGTATAACCCATCTCGTATAAGAAATAAAACAGGGGAAACGGAATCAGCATCCGTCCAGCCGGAAACGGATTTCAGGCTTGGATTGAAGGATTGGGTCTATAAATGAATCTAATATAACAAAGAAATGGAGGAAAAGAGACATGAATGAAAAAATAGTACAGACCGCGGGGCGGGAGAGCCTTGGAGAATTTGCACCAATGTTTGCGCATCTGAATGATGATGTGCTGTTTGGGGAGGTATGGAACGAAGATGCACTTTCCGTAAAGACGAAGTGTATCATCACGGTGGTGTCGCTGATGGCATCCGGTATCACGGATTCTTCCCTGACCTACCATCTGCAGAATGCGAAGAACCATGGGGTGACAAGGGAAGAAATTGCTGCGATCATTACCCATGCCACCATGTATGTGGGCTGGCCGAAAGGTTGGGCTGTGTTCCGTCTGGCAAAAGAAGTATGGAATGAGGAGATTGCGGAAATTTCGGAAAAGGACAGATACCAGAACACGATCTTTTTCCCGATTGGAAAACCCAACGATGGGTTCGCGCAGTATTTCGTAGGTCAAAGTTACCTTGCACCGGTATCTACAGAGCAGGTTCCGGTCTTTAACGTGACCTTTGAGCCTGGCTGCCGGAACAACTGGCACATCCATCATGCAAAGAGCGGCGGCGGACAGATGCTGATCTGTGTAGGCGGCAGAGGCTATTATCAGGAATGGGGTAAAGAGGCAGTGGAGATGACACCGGGCAGCGTGATCAATATTCCTGCGGAAGTAAAACACTGGCATGGAGCCGCACCGGATTCCTGGTTTTCCCACCTTGCAGTGGAAGTTCCCGGAGAGGAAAGCAGTAATAAGTGGTGTGAGCCGGTTTCAGAGGCAGAATATAGTAAACTGAAATAGCCGAAGCATCTAAATGATTCTTTTATTTGTCAATAGTTTCAGAAGGGGAAGCAAAATGAAAAGAAAGATTTTGGCGTTGCTCATGGTAGCTGGAATGATGGTACTTAGTGTGGCGGGCTGCGGGCAAACCGGAGAGGACCGGGATGTAGGAAATCAGGCGCAGCAAAACGGGCAGTCTGTATCATCACAGGAGAATAACGTTGTCCAGGTTTCGGACAGTGCGGAAAGCACTGTCCCTGAAAATACCGGAGCACCGGTGGTTTATATGACCACAGACATCAGTTCGGATGGACTGATGGCGATCTATGAGGCATTAGGGGCATCTCCTTCAGGAAACATTGCAATAAAGCTGTCTACGGGTGAACCGGGGAGCAATTACCTGCGTACGGATTTAATTGGGGATTTTGTCATGTCTTTCGATAATCCGACCATAGTGGAGTGCAATACGGCTTATGGCGGTTCCCGGGCCAATACGGCAATGCATTATCAGGTGGCGGAGGACCATGGTTACACCGCCATTGCGAATGTTGATATCATGGACGAAAATGGTTCTATGACTCTCCAAGTAATAGGTGGGGATAACCTTACGGAAAATTATGTGGGAGCAAATTTTGCCAATTATGATTATTATGTGATTTTATCCCATTTTAAAGGGCATGCGATGGCTGGTTTTGGAGGCGCAATTAAAAATATTTCTATCGGAATCGCTTCTTCAAAAGGGAAAGCGCATATTCACAGCGGCGGTACGGGCGGCAGTATGTGGGGTGGTGATCAGGATGCTTTTCTGGAATCCATGGCAGAAGCCGGAAAGTCCGTTGCGGATTATCTGGACGGGAATATCCTGTATATCAATGTCATGAACCGGCTGTCTGTAGACTGTGATTGTGACGGAAACCCGTCAGAACCGGATATGCATGATATTGGAATTCTGGCGTCCTTTGATCCCGTAGCATTAGATCAGGCATGTGTTGACCTTGTATATGAGGCAGAGGACGGGCAGTCCTTGATCAACCGTATTGAGTCTCGTAATGGACTGCATACACTGGAACAGGCAGAAAAGATCGGGCTTGGAAGCCGGGAATACCAGTTGGTGAACATAGATGATTGAGATAGCAAAACGTGAGATGATTTATTTCTGGTATTATTTCAGTATCCAGTTTGAGCAGATATTCTGGTATTGGATATTGGGCATGGTGCTGGGAAGCGTTGTTTCTGTATTTTTTAAAGATTACATTCACAATATTTTTCGTTCTATGGGGGAAAAGAAGCTGGGAATTGTGGGGATTTTTGCAGCAAGCGCTCTCGGCATTGCATCCCCGCTCTGTATGTATGGAACGATCCCTATTGCAGCTTCTTTTTCCAAAGGCGGGATGAAAGATGACTGGCTTGCAGCTTTTATGATGAGTTCCATTTTGTTAAATCCGCAGCTCATCATTTACAGCGCAGCCTTGGGGAAGGCAGCGCTGGCTGTGCGCCTGATTTCCTGCTTTTTATGTGGAAGCCTTGCGGGAGTGTTGGTACGCATTTTCTATCGCCATAAATCCTTTTTTGATTTTAGTGGATTTGATGAACCGAAAAACCGGGATAACGATCCGAATCTTTTGCTGCGTTTTCTTAAGAATGTTGGCAGGAATGTAAAGGCAACCGGACTGTACTTTTTTATTGGTATTGTATTATCAGCACTTTTTCAACGGTATGTTCCGGCGGAATTGGTCAGCCGTTTGTTTGGAAATAACGAGGGTTTTGGAGTATTGATGGCGGCGACCATCGGGGTTCCGTTATATGCCTGTGGCGGCGGCACAATTCCGCTTTTGCAGGCATGGCTGTATGATGGAATGAGCATGGGAAGTGCTGCGGCATTTATGATAACCGGACCGGCAACAAAAATTACAAATCTTGGTGCGGTAAAAATTATACTTGGCATTAAGCGGTTTTTATTATACCTTGCTTTTGTAATGGTATTTTCGTTGATAACGGGTTTTGTTGTAAACTTAGCTATTTAATCATTACACATTGTACATAAAATGCCGCGATCTGCTCAGGTGTGTATTGCTCATGTTTTGTAATCCACCAACGCACTGTTTCGGAAAAACTGCAGACAAAATGATTTAACAGGTAGTCAGGCGGAACATCATAATGTAATTCTTTGATATAGATGGGAAATGTTTGCTCCAGATATTCTTTGAAATATTCCATAAAGATTTCCCCGCTATCACAGGAAAGAAGTCCTTTCAGATTTTTCCTGTTATCCTGTAAATGGTATAAAATATGTGTGAGTTCTTTATGAAAGTCATGCCCGGCATGGGAAAAATCATGACTGCTTTCCTGACTTAAGTCATCGGAAAATACGTGCTGAAAGATATCTATACACATTGCTTTCAGCAGACTTTCCTTTGTTTCAAAATGGGCATAAAAAGTGCTTCTTCCTACATTTGCCTCGTCTATAATTTCCTGAACTGTGATATTATTAAAATTTTTTCTTTCCAGCAAGGTGCTGAACGCATCAAAAATAGCCTTTCTTGTTTTCTGCTGTCTCCTGTCCATAAAACCTCCGTATGTTTTAAGCAAAATGTACAGTTATCGTACAAAATAACATTTTGGTTGTTGATTTGCTTCATGATATTGCAAAAATAAATATAGAACAAAGTGTATGATAACATATAAATTGTACAATTCTTGAAACCGGTTGTCAATCTTATCGCCGCAGCCTGTTCCGTATCAGGAGTGTTAAACCCGACAACAGGGGCTTTGGTGCATAATGCAGGTTCTTCCTTCCCAATTTATTCTGTGTTATAATGGATAAAAAATTTTTTTGCCAATGGTTCAAAGGATTTGAGAATGGATTAGATGAGATGAATTCGGACAGCAGGAGCTACTATAATGGAGATTAGATACATCACTAAAGATGATAATCCTCTTGAAATAAGCAAAATATATGAAAGTAGTTGGAAATACGCATATAAGGACATTATTCCTCAAAATTACCTTGACAGTATTGAGGCGGGACAATGGGCTGATAATATCTATAAAGCAGGTCTGAAGAGCCTTGTTTTGATAGAAGGTGGGAGGATTATCGGTACTGCAAGCTTCTGTAAATCAAGATGGGAAGAGTATAACGATTATGGAGAAGTTGTTTCCATATATTTTCGGCCCGATTATATTGGAAAAGGATATGGTAGGCTATTACTTAATAGATGTATTGAAGAATTAAAGCAATGCGGATATAAAAAAGTTCTTTTATGGGTTTTGGAGGACAATCATAGGGCAAGAAAATTTTATGAAAAAAACGGATTTATCTGTTCGGAAGTATTTTTGAATGATAATATCGGCGGAAAAGATGTAAGAGAGGTATTGTACTTTTTTGCGTAGATAAATTTAAATTTAAGGAGAAATCAAGATGGAGAGGTTTGAAAAAACCTTTGATAATGCTGCAGTGGATTATGATAAAAGTCGTCCAATGTATGTAAAAGAAATATATGAGGATATATTTAACTACAAACAAGTAAATCAAGACAGTCATGTGCTTGAAATCGGCATAGGAACAGGAAAGGCGGCTATGCCAATTCTTGATACCCATTGCCATTTTGTTGGAATTGAACCGGGAGAGAACCTTGCAGCCTTGGCCAAAGAGAGGTTGCGGAAATATACAAATTTTTCATTATATAATCAGACTTTGCAAGATTATATGTGTGCAGACAATTCTTTTGACTTGGTATATGCGGCTACTGCATTTCATTGGATTCCGGAAGAATATGGTTACAGGAGAGTTTACGATCTGCTAAAAAGCGGCGGCGTGTTCGCCCGTTTTGCCTATCATGCCGGTGCCGATAAAGGGCGCAGAGTGTTGACTGATGAAATACAGGAACTTTATCGCAAATATATGTATCAAGAGAAACATCTTGCCGAGTTCGGCGATGCAGATGCAAAAGGGCTGGCTGATAAAGCGCTTGCCTACGGTTTTGTTGATGTAAAACATATGCTGTATCATACGACAAAAGATTTCACAGCTGATGAATATATATCGCTGCTGAAAACATACCCGAATCACATGGAGTTGGAATCAGTCGCCCGCGAAAAACTATTTGAAGGGATTTCCCAAGCCATAGTGGACAACGGTGGAATCATGACGGTGTATTATACAATGGATTTGGAGCTTGCGAGAAAATAAATCAGGCAAACTCCAGTGAACTGTCAATATCCCTTTCCATGTGTATTAATTTTGTTGCCGTCGCCTGCTCTGTCTTAGGTCTTCTAAATCCGACAACAGGCGCCTTAGTGCATAATGCGGGATCTTGTTTCGTGGTTCTGATTGCTGCACTGCTCTATGACAGGAAATTTGAATAAGATTGAATTACTTCTGCTTTGTCACAGAATATCTGAAAAATAATTAGTTTGCCAGAGCCCGTTTGTTTTGTGCTATAATATATTAAAAACATTAATTGAAAGGTATGGTTATCAGCATGAAACAATATATAGTTGATGCATTTACTAATAAACCGTTCTCAGGGAATCCAGCAGCAGTATGTGTCATGGACAGCTGGCCCTCTGATGAATCCATGATGAAGCTGGCTATGGAAAATAATCTTTCGGAAACAGCATTTATTGTTAAGGAAGATAAAGGATATCATCTTCGCTGGTTTACACCGGGAATGGAGGTTGAATTATGCGGCCATGCAACATTGGCTTCTTCGTTTGTCATTCTGAATTATTATGAACCGGAAAGCGAACTTGTACAGTTCCAGACTCTAAGTGGGGAATTGACGGTCAGGAAAAAAGGAAACTTGTATGAAATGGATTTTCCTACTTATGAGTTGAAAGAAATCCCTGTGACAGATGAAATTGAAAAAGCATTTGGCATCCGGCCTATTAAGGCGGTGATGGGACTGGATCTTATATGCATATTTGAAAATGAAGAACAGATAAGGAGTATGAACCCCAATCAGGAACTTCTTTTAGGCATTGAAGGGCGTGTCCAGAACGTAACATCTGCCGGGAAAAATTCAGATTGCGTTTCAAGGAGTTTTGCCCCTAAATTAAGTATTGCGGAAGATCCTGTATGTGGATCTGCCCACTGTCAGATTGCCAGTTACTGGGCGAATGTTTTAGGGAAAAATACGATTGAGGCATATCAAGCGTCAAAGCGCGGAGGGTATTTGCACTGTGAACTTTTGGGAAACGGCAGAATTGCTATTAGTGGCGAAGCAACACTTGTGGCAGTGTCTGATATAGTTGCTAAATTATAAAATTCTGTTTGATACAATGTACCCAAGTATGGGTTTGGGTATAAATTTTAAAGGCTTTTGGCACATTCAGTGTGACCGAAAGCCTTGTTTCTTTTTAATATCTAAAAATACATTTTAATATTTTAGAAACATTTCTCAAAACTTTCGCAAACATTTCAGTCATATGATACAGACATGAAATGAGAAAACAATAAAATAAATGGAGGTATTTATCATGAAGAAAGAAAATTTTATTACTCTGATTCTTGGCACTATTGGAGGGATTCTGTTTGCAATCGGGATGTGTATGTGTCTGCTGCCGGAATGGAACGCATTTACGCAGGGCATTGTTGTTTCCGCTGTGGGTGCCGTAGTGTTGCTTGTGATGTTGGTTGTGCGCCGCAAAATGCAAGGGAAGCCGGCAATTAAGATGACTGGTAAAGCTATAGGAGCAGTGGCGCTTGGTATTGTTGGTGCATTGGTACTTGGTGTCGGTATGTGCATGGTTATGGTTTGGGAAGGTTTGATGGTTCCTGGAATTATTGTTGGTGTAATCGGTATTGTATTGCTGCTCTGCCTGATCCCACTTTGCATGGGGTTGAAGTAGGCAGATACATAAATAAAATTTAGGAGGTAAAAAGAGATGTCTGAATCAAAACTGAAAAAGGCGAATGATAAAATTGCAGAGGGTGTTACGGAAGGTTTCCAGAAAATCGAAAATGGTGTTGTCGGCGGCTATAAGAAGATAGAGGATGGCGTTGTTGAGGGCTTTTCTAAGATGTCAGATAAGTTTGTCGATAAGTTTCTGACCCATGAGGGTGAGTCTGTGGAAGATGCGAAAAAGCGTCTTGAAAATGAACAGGCTGCCCGTGAAGCTGCCAGTAAAGAAGCAGTTAAAAATCAGACTAAAGTGAGTGCCGGTACTGACATTGGTCGTGCAAGCGTAAAAGCAAGTCAGGAAATTGCCAGAGCCAGTATTGAGGCAAGTAAAAATGCGGGTAAGCATTAAGGGAACCATTATTATGTGACGTAAAGAAATAAGCGGCCCGCACAGTTATAATACTGTGCGGGTAAATTTCATAAAAGTACTGATTAAAACAAAAAAGCAAACTAATTTTAGTATTTGCATGTTATAATTATAGAAAAATAGTCGGAGGTATTCACTATGCTCAAAGTATTAGTGGTCGAGGATGATGCGGAACTGAATCAGGTCGTCAGCTCGTTTTTAAAACAGAACGGTTATGACGCAACCGGCTGTCTGGATGCCGGCAGTGCTTATGATATCATGTATAATAATTCCTTTGACTTGATCGTGTCCGATATTATGATGCCGGGGATTGATGGTTATGAGTTTGCAAAGACGGTACGGAGACTGGATGAGAATATTCCGATTTTGTTTATGACAGCGAGAGATGATTTTGCATCCAAACAGAAAGGCTACCGCATTGGTATTGACGATTATATGATAAAGCCGGTGGATCTTGATGAACTGTGCTTACGGATTGATGCACTTCTGCGTCGTGCGAAGATTGCAAATAGTCATAGACTGGAAATCGGCAGGCTGGTACTGGATGCCGATGAGCGCACGGCTGTTGTAGGTGGTGAAGAGATTCCTCTGACGATGCGGGAATTTAATATCTTATATAAGCTGCTTTCTTATCCGAAAAAAACTTTTACACGCTCACAGTTAATGGACGAATTTTGGGATGCGGAAACAAATGCTGCACCTCGTGCCGTAGATGTCTATATGACAAAGCTGAGGGATAAATTTTCCGGCTGTGATGATTTTGAGATTGTTACTGTCCACGGCTTGGGATATAAGGCGGTGGTGAAATGAACAGAATTACTAAAAGAGCAGCCAAAGACCGTTTATTGGTGGTATTGTGGCGGTATCTTACTTTTTTCTGTGTGATAGCTTTTGCTATCACCGGATGCATGATCGTGTTTTTAAGACTGATAGAGCAGGATTTGGGCGTGGCCTACACGGAAGGCAATATCAGCCATGCTGCTGTTCTGACTTTTATCAATGTTATCTTAATAAGCATATTTTTTACAATCATAGACGTAATTCGGCGTAAGTTTATGGTTGAGCGCCCGGTCAGGCAGATTGTAGGTGCGGCTGAAAGGATCATGCGCGGTGAATTTTCGGTAAGGATCAAACCGCTCCCAGGTATTTACGATGCAGCCGGCTTTAATGTCATTATTGAATATTTTAATAAGATGGCAGATGAACTTTCCGGAACAGAAACGCTTCGCACGGATTTTATCGCCAATGTATCCCATGAGCTGAAGACACCGCTTTCTGTTATGCAGAATTATGGAACAATGCTGCAAAGCCCGAATCTGCCAGAAGAAAGAAGGTTGGAGTATGCAAAAGCGATTACGGAATCGTCACGCAGACTTGCTGATCTGATCACAAATATTTTGAAGCTGAACAAGCTGGAAAACCAGCAGATATACCCGCAGTGGCAGATTTACAATCTGGGTGAGCAGCTATGCGAGTGTCTTTTGAATTTTGAAAACATCTGGGAGAAAAAAGAGATTGAAATTGATACGGATATTGAAGAAGAGGTGTTCATTGATTCCGACGGGGAACTTCTGACACTGGCATGGAACAACCTGTTTTCCAACGCAATGAAATTCACGGAACGGGGAGGACGTGTCTCGGTGAGTCTGAAATCGGATGGCTGCTTTGCCATCGTGCAGGTGAGCGATACGGGCTGTGGGATCAGTCCGGAGGTCGGCAGGCACATTTTTGAAAAGTTCTATCAGGGAGATACATCCCACTCCACACAGGGCAACGGTCTGGGGCTTGCTCTGGTAAAACGGGTAATGGATATTGTAGACGGGGATATATCGGTGCAGAGTGAAGTTGGAAAAGGCAGTACTTTTATCGTAAGGATCAGGAGAAAAGAAAATGACACAGTTTAAACAGATTCTGAAAAGAATGTTTTTTCTGCCGCTGCTGCCAACGGTTTTGATTGCTGTGCCTTCTTTTGCATTGGTAATTTATATTCTGGTAACGGAAAAGGAAGGGGCGATTGCATATTTATCGTATATTTTGTCTGCATATGCGTTGGTCATTACCTGTACGAGTTTATCCCGTGTGAACCGTCTTGTGAAGTCTGTCCGGGCAGGCATTGGAAAGCATCCGTTGATGGAGAAACTGTCAAATACTTCGTTAGGTGCCCGATTTCTGGAGGATGTAAGGTTTCGTACTGAAATATCTCTTTATCTGGGCTTTTTCATCAATCTGCTTTATATTGTCATGAAAATGGCATCGGGAATCTATTATCGCTCCGTATGGTTTATTTCGATTGCTATTTACTATATCCTGCTGGCGTTTATGCGTTTTCTGCTCTTTCACCGAGGGAAGGTTAAAACAGCCGGGAATCATCTGGAAGCAGAGTTAAAGCGTTACCGCATGTGCGGTATTTTATTGCTATTAATGAATCAGGCATTAACCGGAATTGTTATTTTTATGGTATACCAAAA
Organism: Lachnospiraceae bacterium UBA7481; assembly: GCA_002478505.1. Lineage (GTDB taxonomy): Bacteria > Bacillota > Clostridia > Lachnospirales > Lachnospiraceae > NK4A136. The sequence continues at coordinate 4,101 of DLOP01000128.1, read as the reverse complement.
CAAAAGTTATGATTATCCGGGAGTTTTGATTTATGCAATGGCGGCATATTCTTTTTACTGTGTAATTATTGCAAGTGTGAATGTCGTTAAGTTCCGCAGACATGGAAGTCCTGTTTTGTCGGCTGCAAAGGTAATCAATCTTGTATCCGCAATGGTGTCGATCCTGTCGCTGGAAACGGCTATGGTCACCCGGTTTGGGGATAAAGATGATATTTCATTCCGGCAGATCATGACAGGTGCGACAGGAGGAGGGGTCTGTGCAATTGTGTTGGGTATCGCTGTGTTTATGATTGTAAAGTCGTCCTCACAGCTAAAAAGAATCAGCATTACAGAAAAATAATTATTTTTGAAATAAATAAGGCATTAAGTGTATTTTATGAAGAAAGGAGCATCTGTAATGGAAGGGAAAAATGAAGTTTTCAATTATACCTATTCAGCTTCGCAGCAGGCTGAAATCAAAAGTATCCGTGAAAAATATATACCGCCTACGGAGGAAGAGGATAAAATGGAACGGCTGCGCAGGCTGGATCGGAGCGTGACGAAAACCGGCACGGCTGTGTCTATTATTGTCGGGATTATAAGTACTTTAGTTTTTGGTGTGGGCATGTGTTGTACGATGGTGTGGGAAGGATTGATGCTTCCCGGTATCATGATTGGTATAGTTGGAATTGCCGGAATTGTTTCTGCTTATCCACTTTATAATTATGTCACAAAAAAACAGCGGGAAAAGGTGGCACCGGAAATTATAAAGTTATCAGATGAGTTAATGAAGTAAAGTGTTCTCTTTCCGTAACGGTATGGAGAGTGTATTGTTTTGTATGGAAATCTGTAAGAAATTGGGGTATAATTTCGATGTCGAGGATGTTCAACAAATTGTAATAAGGAGATGAATGCATGAAAACAATCCGATTACTTTACCCTGACTATGTGAGTGGAGGTCTGGAAACATATTATTTTGGCGCAAATTTGTTAGCACACATTCTTCCGGAGAATAAGAATCAGCCTTTGCTCAAGGTGGAAGTTGCCCCGCCTGATGGCAAAGAACGCAGTGTGACGGAGGGAATCTACGCAAAAGACGAAGTCCTTGCTGGAATCAAAAACGCAATGTCCGTGATTGAAGAAGCCAAACCCGATAGAATTATTACTATTGGTGGAAACTGTGTGGTTTCTCAGGCTCCCTTTGATTATCTGCACGGGTTATATGAAAATATGGGGATCATCTGGATAGATGCTCATCCTGATGTGTCGACTGTGAAAGATGGTTATCCAAATGCCCATGCAATGGTATTGGGATCGCTTATGGGAAATGGTGATGGTTCGCTGTCCGGCTTGATGAAGAACAGGGCATTCCGGGCAGATGAAATCCTCTATGTGGGTTTGCAGGGGCTTCATGATTATCAGGAGAAGTTTCTGAAGGATGCGGGTGTTGACTTTAAAGTTCAAACGGAGGAATTTATATCTGATGATGAGATCCGGGCATTTATGGATCGCTTTGACCACATCCTCATTCATCTGGATATTGATGTGCTGGATGCGTCATTGTTTCATTCCACCTACTTTGCAAATAAGGATCTGGTTGGAGATGGAAGTGGCAGCGGCAGGATGACGATTGAGAAACTGACTGCCATACTGAAAAACATCACCGATCATTCAGATGTTGTCGGTCTGACCATTGCCGAGTATCTTCCTTTTGATGAGCATAGGCTTCACAATATGTTCTCCGGTATCAGTTTGTTTACGGATTAATGAGAGGCAGAAAATGATAAGCGATAAGAAAAGTATATCCAATGTACAAAGAACAGGAATTTTTATTACCTTGCTTGCAGCGGCGTTTATAACATCCATGTCTACCACGGTAACAGCCAATATGATACCGAATTTTACCGAATATTTCGGAGTATCATCCAATCTTGCCCAGTGGCTCACAAGCGGCGCAACACTGATTTCGGGAATCACGATACCGATAACGGCATTTTTAATTAAGAGAGTACCGAACAAAGTATATTTCTTTTCCGCAATGACCGCATTTACAGTCGGTTCTCTGGCAGCCATTTTATCTGTAAACTTTCCTATGTTGTTGATCAGCAGATTGTTTCAGGCTGTGGGCTGCGGTATGCTGTTGTCATTTGCACAGATCGTTCTGCTAAAGCTTTATCCGAAGGAAAAGCATGGAACCATTATGGGTGCCTATTCTATGGCAGCAATGGTATCCTCGGTTGTAGGACCTACCTATGCCGGACTGATTCTGGATTCCTTTGGCTGGAAAGGCGTTTTTACATCATTGTTTATTGTCGGAAGCATAATCATTATCTGCGGTATTATATTTATGAAAAATATTACAGATAAAGAAGATGCGGATTTGAACATGCTGTATGTATCGCTTTCTTCCTTCGGATTTGCGGCCTTTCTGATAGGAGTGAGCAATATAAGCGGCGGATTTTTTTTATTTAAGAGCGGCGGACTGATACTTGCCGGACTTCTGCTTCTTGGTACTTTTGTAGTTTTGCAGTTAAAGTCCGAAAAGCCTATGTTGAATTTGCGTGTATTTGGGAATCCTGGGTTCAGAATAGCTGTTATATTAAGCCTTTGTATGTATCTAATTTGTATGGGAAATGCCATGATATTACCTATTTTCTCAAAAGCAATCAGAGGTTTTTCCGATACCGCATATGGACTTGCCACAATCGTAGGCTCGGTTTTATCAGTTATTACAACGCTTTCCGCAGGCAGGCTGTATGATAAGGTCGGGATCAAACCGATGTTTGTTGTTGGGACAGGTTTATTTGCAGCATATTCGGTAATGGGCTTCTTATTCTCGCAGAATACGTCAATTATATATATAGCCGTTGCATTTGCGGTACAGACGGTTGCAATGTCATCTTTAAATTCACCGACAACCGCAATGGCTCTGAGCGGACTTGAGGGCAAGGAGCGGGTTGACGGCAGTGCGATCTTTAACACCCTGCGGCAGATTTCAAGTTCGCTTGCCTCCACGCTTTCTGTGTTGATTTACACGTTGATCGGTAGTAATATGACGGCTGTTCATGGTGTATATGTATATTTCGGACTCGTAACATTAGCAATTGCTGTCGCAGTAATTTTATATCTGAAAGTCGAAAGTAGAAAATCAGATTAATTATTTTTTTAATCGACTAAAAATAGCTGCATATTCGGTTCGGTCACCGTGTATCATTATGAAAGGTGAAGCTTGGATTGATATTCTCTTCTTAATTTCATAATTGGAATAAAGGCTATTGGAAATATAGTTAATGGATGAAGATGAGTGTTGATCCTTTGGACATTTTGTAAAAAATGCTTGTATAATTATATAGGATTTACCAATTGTATTTTGGACGGTCTTCGGATATAATAGTATTAACCTGAAATGCAGTGAAGGTTCCTATTGTTTTTGAGCCTACATTACTTTAAACGGGATTCCTATATCGCCACGCGGATGTCAGGCCGCCTTAGTCAGTGGAAGGCAGATGTGCTGGCTGCGGTTGCCCACCTAGCTTTGCTAGGAGTCAAAAAATAGGAACCGCATTTTAGGGGTTACATACTTCGCGAAAGAGTTTGAAGAAACATAAGAGCAGCATGATCTACTCCACTTGAAAGCTTTCGCGCTACAAGGAAAGTTTAGGACGCAAAGGACAATAAAATAAGGAACTTAAGATAAGGGATGGGAGAAACGACTTGAATTGTTTCTCCTTTTTCCTTTTTTATTTTTCATTTTTCTAAAGATCAAAATCTTTCTAAAGATCATAATCATTCTAAAGCGAAAGCGCATGTAAAGATTATATATCAATAAGGAGCTTTCGAATGAGAGATTCATTATTACGGAAATTATTTATGATACTGATCATTGTGATGGCGGTCGTTGTTGTTAAGCTTCAGGGCGCCGTTGAAGAAAAACGAATGAATCAATATGTGGAGCGTTGTCTGGACAGGACATTGTCTGTATTTTCGATGGGAGAAGATATGGGTGATGAGGCGCACAAAAATGAAAACGGTGAAGATAAACAGGGGGCTCAGAGTGAAGGCTTCGACAAAAATGGCAATGCCGGTGATCCGCAGGGGACAGCTCCTTATTGATATATAATC
>DLOP01000154.1 GCA_002478505.1 Lachnospiraceae bacterium UBA7481 | reverse complement strand
TGCTATGAAGCAGATCGATGAGATCACCATTTTTGGCGGCATAAAGCGCTGACGCCGCCTGAGCCGGAAGGATGCCGGCGCCCGTAGCTTTCACCGGATCGATAACGATTTCCGCCTTATTGGAGGAATCTTCAAAATCTGTACGGACATTGACTACGCCCGGCACATCCTGAATCGCCTGCGCTATCTGCGCGGAAGCCACCTTTAGCTGATCCAGACCGGCACACCGGATATCGATCTCCTTTGAGTCCGTTCCCATCGAGCCCATAGACATGGTACTGGTGGAAGAACACAATACTTCCGCGTCTTTCATATCCGCCAGGGCAATATTCCATTCATCTACGATTTCCAACGTTTTCCGCGACCTGTCACTCCTTAGATATGCCGTCACATTTATCGTCGAATTGCCTTCTGAAGCGCTGACATTATAATTGGCCACATCCGGATCTGCAGCCACAAAGGCTTCCAGTTCCTGCAATACCACATCCTTGCTTTCCAGTCCAAGTCCCGGTCTCACTTTCACCGACATGGCGATCGTTCCCTCATCCGACTGCGCCATCAGCTGAGTATGTAACTGCGTAACACCAAAAGCGGTCAATGCAACGATCGCTGTTGTCACAAGTACCGCAACCAATTTTTTATTTAATACACGGCTCAAAAACTTCCCATAACCCTCAGAAAGCTTTTTTACACCGCGCGCAATGATAAATCCCTTTTTCTCAATGGGATGATACTTCGCAAAGCAGAGCGGAACAAGCGTTACCGAGGCGATCAAAGATGCTGTCAGCGAAAAGATGATCGTAAATCCCAGCTGTCCGAAAATCTGTCCTGAAAGACCCTTCATCAATGCCAGCGGAAGATACACAACGATCGTTGTGATTGTAGACGCTGTAATAGACATCGCCACGGTCTTAACCGCACTCAACGCAGCCTCTTCAAAGGAATATCCCTGATCCCGCTTCTGAAAGCACATTTCCAATACAACGATAGAGTTATCCACCATCATACCGATGCCGATAACCATAGCTCCCAGCGTAACAACATTTAATGAAAACCCGCATGCGCCCATCAAAAGAAGTGTTACCAACAGGGAGACCGGCATGGAACTGCCGACGATCAGACTTGCCTTAAAATCACCGAAAAAGATAAACAATACCACCATAGAAAGCACAACACCCAGAGCAAGCGTCTCTCCTACACTGCTCAGGGAACTGATGATGGAGTCGCTGCTGTCATAGATAACATTGATCTGCATCTTTGGATAATCCACCGCCATTTTCTCTATAACTTTCTTCACATCACGGGAAAGCTCTACCGCATTCGTACCCTGTTTCTTTGTGATATCCAGCGTTACATTATCCTCGCCATTATAGCGGCTGATGGAATCCGCATCCTTTCTGGCAAACGAAATCACCGCAACATCTCCTAAATGGATCGTGCTGCCCCTTGCTGTCAGGATCGGAATATCCTCTAAGTCATAGATACTCTCATACGCAACTTTCGTATTGACGTTTAATGTCTGGGATCCCATATCCACCGTACCTGCGGGAATTGAGAAATCAGAAGATGTGATATATGTAACAAGCGTCGCCATATCCAATCCGTATTCCGATAGAAGCTCAGGAACGACCTGTACCCGGATATAGTCTTCCTGACCGCCGGTTACCGACGTCCTTGCTACGTTTGGAATCGAAGAAATCTCAGATTGTAAAGAATCGTTTACAAAAGAACGGACATCCGCCCCCATGTCGGAAGTAATCGACAATGTCATAGACTGTGCGGCATTGATATCCATAACGATCAAGATCGGATCGCTGCATTCGTCCGGCAGCCTGCTCTTGATCGTATTGATCTCCTGCTGAAGATCCGTATATGCTTCATCTATGTCTGTTCCGTATTCAAAGGAATAGATCATATAGGAAATATTCTCCATAGACTGGGAAGTTACGCTTTTCAGTCCTTCAATGGTGGCGCCTACCTGCTCCAGCTCCTGTGACACCAGACGATCCACTTCCTCCGGTCCTGCCTGCGGATACGTTGTAAAGGCAATGATCATCGGCAGCTGCATATCCGGCGTCAGCTGCATATTCATACCCAAGACTGAAGCAATACCGAAAATCACCAATGCCATAATAATGATTACCGTAGATACCGGTTTTTTTAAACATAGTTTTGTAAAATTGTGCATGATTCCTCATCTCTGCTACACCCTGACTATAGGGCATAAGCACTTTATTCCTACAATGTCTCTGCGCTTACTCAGAATCTGATACAGATACGCCGCTTACTTTGACTTCCAGTCCGTCCCTTAAATCAGACGACCATGTAGTAATGATCGGCATATCCTCTGTAATGCCACTCAGTATCTGCATATTCACATCATCATAAAGACCGGTCACTATGGATACCTTCCGGACAATATTGCCCTCCAGTACATAGGTATAAGACTCGCCGCCTTCATAATAAACACAGTCGATGGGTATCGTCAATGCGCGTTCTGTATGCTGTACCGCAAGCGTGACCTTTACGGAAGTACCCATGATCAGCTGATCCGTATCACCTTTCAAAGCAGCCTTTATCGTAAATAATCCCGTCTGCGGATTGACTTGCAGGGGAATCTCTACAATACTGCCGTCATATACTACACCGTTTCTTTCCACTCTGACTTCCTGCCCCAACGACAGCATACGATATGTGCTTTCCGGTACGCCAAAGGACGCTAACGTTCCATCATCGCTGATGATCACATATGCCGGATATCCCATCTGTGCGATTCCAAGCTCCTCTACATTTTTAGACAGAATCGTACCGGATACCGGAGCTGTCACACGTGTATAGTTTAATTGAAGCCGCGCCGAATCGATCCCCAGCTGCGCCTGCTGCAGCGTCGTCGTAGCGGACGTCTGTGCGGAAGGTATCGTATAATTATCATAATAATCCAGCTGCGCCTGCGCCAGCTGTTCCCCTCGTAACGCCTGCTCCAAATTATAATCAAGATTATCCCTCTGATATATGATACTGTCCTTGGAGGAATCTATCTGGTCCATACTGCTGTCATACTGGGCGATCGCATTATCCAGCTGCTTCTCCGCACTCTGCAGACTGGACAGCATAGATCTTGCCGCACTTAATGCATTGGAGAGCTGGTCGCATGCGGTATCCAACTTATATAGATCTGAATCCGTCAAACCTTGCGGAATACTATTTCCGGATGGATCTTGTATATTCCACAGATCTCTCTGGTATTTCGCAGTTTGATATGCAGCATACATATCGTTATATTCATCCTGCATACTCGCTATACTCTTTTCAAGGTCTGAAATCTGATCCCTGACCTCCAGAAGATCCTCCTTCATTTCCGCTCTGTCTTCTGCAAGATTCGCCTTCGACTCATCCAGATCCGCAAGCTGACTGTTAAAATAATCATAGGAATCCTGAATCTGGCTGATTCCCTCCTGTGCCGAAGAAACCGTATTGGCTGCCGAATCCCTGCCCATCTGCAGCTGGCCTAACTGGGAATCGATCCCTGACTGTGCCTGTTGGTATGCAATCTGAGCATTCTGAAGCTGAAGCTGATATGCCTCGTCATCAATGGTAAATAACAATTCACCTGCCTCAACATAATCGCCTTCTTCAAAATAAGTTGCCGTTACTTCTCCGTTGAGCATCGGAACCACAGATACCTGATCTTCATATTCCAAAATACCTACATATTCGCCTTCCACAGCAATATCGGTAATCAAAGGACTTACCGTATCCACCTCAAGAAGCGCCGTATCCGTCTCCCCGGACATCAGCGAAGCTGCCGTATCCGCCGCGCCGCAGCCTGAAAATGTAAAAGCATATACGATCATGCACAATACCATCATATCCGCTATCCATTTTTTTCTCATATCACCAACCATACCTTTCCTCCAGATTTTTATCCAATATCAGCGTATACATCTAATCATGCATCAATATATCTTATATTCAGTAATCTTTTGGGGATATAATACCTCAATTATATCTCACAATAACATATCTATTTTATGACTACAGAATACCG
>DLOP01000180.1:37684-37830 GCA_002478505.1 Lachnospiraceae bacterium UBA7481 | reverse complement strand
AGAAAGCTCTGGATTGCTGCCTGTTCCATCGTGGCAGTCGCCTGTATCGGGTATTTTGCAATGTATTATATCAGGGCAGACAGAAGCGAGCAGCGGTGGGAAAACCTATCCAATCTGATTGGCTCGAATGCTTTGGCTGGGCAGCC
>DLOP01000180.1:14974-37666 GCA_002478505.1 Lachnospiraceae bacterium UBA7481 | reverse complement strand
GGAAGAAGATACAGAGATCCCGGATGTATTGGATAAATATATTACTTTATATAATTCCAATAAAAACCTAATCGGATGGATCAAAATTGACGATACAATAATTGACTACCCTGTGATGCAGTGCAATGATAATACATATTATCTGGAACACAATTTTGACCAGAAGGAAGACAGAGCGGGGGCGCTGTTCTTAGATTGTAACTGTGATGTCGTCAGGGGCAATGATAACTATATCATCTACGGTCACCATATGACAAGCGGGAAGATGTTTGCCAGCTTGCCGAAGTATGAGTCGGAGAGTTATTATCAAGATCATCCGTATATCAGATTTGATACGATCTATGAGGAAGCGGTTTATCAGGTCATGTACGCTTTCCGGTCAAAGGTTTATACGGAAGATCAGGTTGTGTTTAAGTATTATCAGTTCATTGATGCTTATTCGGAGGAGGAATTTAATTCGTATATGCAGGAGATGGCGGATATGGCATATTATGATACCGGGGTAACGGCAGTATATGGGGATTCCCTGCTGACGTTATCTACTTGTGATTATCAGGAAACAAACGGACGTTTTGTAGTAGTGGCAAAGCGGATCCAATAAATAGATTGGTAACAACATGCCTGTCATGAAACAGGCGGATCATAAAAATAGCATGTTTAGTTTAGGAAAAGGAGCATGGTGATTATGGGTCTGAAGTTAAATGGTAAAATGAAAAAAAGGATCAGAAAGGCGGTTGCAGGCGTATGTCTTGTCAGCTCTGTTCTGGTGGCTGCCATTCCGGCGGATTATTCCGGTGTTGCACAGGCAGATGATGGAATTGTCGATAAAAATGAGTCTATGAATTATGATGCCGACAGCGGGGTGGATAAGGTTCGCAATCAAGATCTTAAACCTATTAATAGTGCTGCAGGAGATTTATCTCCTGGCGATGACATTCTGGATTCTTATGAGATTAGATATATTGATGGACAGTGGAGACTGCTTTGGAAATATAATTACTTTCAGCGTGATATTGATGGTAACAAGAATGTTGGTGTTATCTGTGGTTATAATGATACGTACAATCGTTCTACTCTAAGTCTTTCTTCAAATATTATTACGTCTTATAAGATTATAACATATGAAACTTTCGAGAAAGCTGAGACAGATATCAATAATATGACATTTACGCTGGATGTATCACCCTATGAGGACGGAAAAGATGGAACTACCGTTAATGAAGTACAAATGTATTTTTCTGCATATTATGACGCGTGGGAAGCAACATATAAAACACATTTGGACGCATGGAAACAGGAGCATCCTACAAGTACTCCTACGTATAATAACCCTTCGTTAAGTGATTTAAATATGAGCCCACTGGTTTGTTTGGGCAGAGAGTTGAGTCAAGAGGATAAATTCCACTATTACTGCGACCATCATGATATGGCAGGATTTACGTTAGAGCCTGTAACGGATTATGTTGATGTTAATTCAGTCGGCTGGCTCAACGGGGAGACGACTGAATACAATACAGTTTATGCTTTTCGATTGAGAGATGATGTTGATAATGGAAATAGCACAAATACTGATGAAGAAGGATTTAAATATACTAGTTATCAAGGCGTAATAGCAATCGGGGATAGGGGATTCGCCAATGCACAGAAGGTTGAGGCAATGGTCGTAGGAGACGGTATTGCTTATATTGGTGATGCAGCTTTTGACAATTCCTATATTCAGAACGTGGAATTTGCAAGTGTGGATTATATTGGCAACCGGGTGTTTAAGAACTGTCAGTATCTGACAAACGTCACGCTTTCCTCAAAAACTTCAATTATCGGAAGAGAGGCCTTTTATAATTGCAAGGTGCTTCCTTCGATTAACATTCCTGAGGGAGTTAGTCAGATCGGTTTTGGAGCATTTGCTAACTGTCCGGTACTGACAGAAGTAAATATGTCAGACAATCATGGTGTAAATATTGGGGAATATGCATTTTATAATTGCCCGCAATTATCTAAGGTAACATTTGCGTCCAATTATCCAACTTCCATAGGAAAAGCGGCTTTTGCCATGGAGCCGGGGATAGATTCTAGAATGACAGAATTTACATTCCCAATTGAAATAACAAAGTATATCAGTGGGGCTGATCAGAGTAGTTATTCATTGTTTGACGAAAACGGAACTCAATATTCATCACCTCTTGGCGATTATATACTTGCCGGACGTAATGGGTTAAAGACAGTTATTATGCCGGAGAATTTTGGCTCCGGTACAGTGCAACGGGTTCCAATGAATACGTTTAATGGATGCCTGGGTTTGGAATCAGTGAGATTCTCACAGAATAACAACCGGGAGGCGACTTTTGACAGCAACCTGTTTGCAAGCGTTATGAATCCTGAATTTTATGTTTACGGACCGGAAAAAACACTTCGTGACGATTATGCGATGCCCAGAACAGCAACATGGGAAGCGAAAACCGGTGTATCAGAATATGTGCCGTATGTCTATACTGCTGATGGAGCTGATCACTATGAAGTCGGTATTGCGCCATATCGTTATGAATTAAAGTTGAATGCAGATGAAAATGGAAAAGAAGATGGAACCGCAACGATTGTATCCTGCCGTTTTATTGACACTAGTGATCCCAAAATAATAGAAGAACTAATTGTGCCTGGAATCGTGGCGAAATATCAGATTACAGATCTGGGAGACGGATGCTTTAATGGAACAACTGATAATAATGGTGTCAAGAATTATATCGAATCTCTTGTGATCGTTGATAATTCTGTACAGAATATCGGGGATAATGTTTTTGAAGGCTGTGATCATCTTAAGAATGTTTCCTTAGGCAATTCCGTACAGACAATTGGCGCAAGTGCATTTGCCGGCAACTCTCAGTTGGAATCGGTAACCATTGGGGAGGGGATTGTCTCTGTAGGGGACAATGCTTTTGGCGAATGTCCGCAACTGGAACATGTAACATGGAAGCGGCCTTATTCCTATAGTACATTAACGGATATTGCTGACAATGCGTTCTATACCACAAGTGACAAACTGTACTTTGAGGGTGAGATTGAAGCGGGATATGCACCTTTTGAGTATGCGATGAATAGTAGCAGCCATAGAATCAATTCGGACAGTGTCAGTATCTGTTATGAATCTCCGGCGCCGAATAAATTATATGTGATCAGGGATGAAATGACAGGGGAGAATCTTCTGATTGATTACCCGCATTACTATGATCTCCCCGCGGAGACGATTATTAAACATCAGAATAATTTGGGATTAAACGATGATGAACGTGCACTTTTAAGGGCAACAATGTATCTGACATTCCCGGAGGAGGTTACATCTATTGATGTGAAGTCTTTCCTGGAAAACAATAGCAATAATCTGAATCAGAAAAACTGGCGCTATATTGATGATTCTGATACTTGGATGGGAAGTGCTTCCCTTAATTCCGTTTCCGGCAATGCTTATGACCGGAGAGGTATATATTCGAATGATAATCTGCAAATGCCCAGTGCTGAATCAGGGGACATCGCCGGTAAATATATGAGTGAAGTTTATGCAGAGAAGGGCGGATATCATCCGGGACTCTTCTCAGGCTATTATCATGATGATCTTGCTTTAATGGCTTATGGAGATGAGAATTATAGTAAATATGACTCCAAAGGAAATGACTGGATTCTGTCGGTTGCTATGCCGGGAGTAACATCAATTCCAGACTATGCATTTGACAGCTGTGAACGGTTACAATCTGTAGTTATTTCTGATGCCTGTAGAGAGATCGGGGATGCCGCGTTCCAGAACTGTACCGCTTTGAATGCGATCGGAACCGGTGGTAGTACAAAGTATGTCTTTGATAACTATTTATTATATGAGGCGCTGGATGATGGCACTTATGAATTGAATATCTGTCTGCCGAAAAGAGGTATGGAGGGAGGACAGACCGAATTTTTGGTAAATGCAGCAAATGATCCGCTGTTAGAAAGCGTGTCAAGATTGGGCGGGCATATATTTACCAATTGTCAGGGAATTTCTGAGGTTGACCTTTCGACAACATCTATTGTTGATCTTCCTGATGAGACTTTTAAGGGATGTAGTAAGTTAGGTGTGGTGGTACTGCCGGATACGATCAGGTCAATTGGCAAGAAGGCGTTTGAAAAAAATGCAGCTTCACTGTCGGTAACGATTCCGCATGATTGCATGATATCGGATGATGCCTTTGATAATATAAGTTCGCGGATCACGTTATGGATTCAGCGGAACTGTGAGATGATCATTGGCAAATACGGAGATCCGGATCATAATAAATTTAATAATATATACACTCGGTTTCCGGGGGAGGTCTTTACCATCACATATTATAATGATGACGGTACGGTATTTGCGTCCTTTGAGGTAGATAAGGGCAAGGATGGTTCGTATCCGAGAACTAATCCTGTACCGCTTCTTCCCAGCCAGCAGGGTTATGAATTTGACGGGTGGTTATTTAGGGATGGCGTTGATACGATCTACGAAGTAACAGAGAATCGGAGCGCAGTTGCAATCTTTAAAAATCCTGTTACTTCCCAGACTTACACGATTACTTATTATAACGATGACATGACGCTTTATCAGAAGATTGAAGTAATGGGCGGCTACAACGGATACTATCCCGAGACAGACCCAACGCCGAAGCTGGCAATGCACAGCGGTTATCAGTTCAGCGGCTGGAACTTTGATCATCCGGACAGGATATCCAATGTCCGGGAAGACCGTATGGCAGTTGCTACGTTCTCGTTGAATGGCAGCAATACCCCAAGCGCAAATCAGCCGAACGGTTCGGGCGGAAGCGGAAATAGTGGAAATAATGGCGGCAGTGGTTCCGATGGAAATAACGGTTCTAATGGTAATAACGGCTCCAACGGTTCTGCGTCAGGCAATTCCGCGTCAGGCAATTCCGTATCGGATAATAAAGGCCGATATAATGTTATTGTAGAAAATGGCGCGGGCGGCGGCTATTATGCACCGGGCAGCGTAGTTACGATCACTGCGTATGCGGCGCCGTCGGGCAAGGTATTTGACCGTTGGACGACGTCCAATACGGATATCGGTTTTTCCAATGCCTTTGGCGCGTCCACGACGTTTATTATGCCGACGCATGAAGTGAAGGTGACGGCTACCTATAAGACGCCTTCGGCGTCCTCTAACCGGGTAAGCCAGAACAGCACCTCTAACAACACGAGTAATAAAAATAACAACAGTAATAATACTTCTTCCGGTGGCGGAACCCGTAATCCGTCCGGAGGCGGTACGGACGTGACTGTTACGACAAGCTCGATCGACAACAATAACAAGAACCTTGCTTCTGCAACAGTGTCAGGATCTACAGACAATTTTGTAGTAAAGATCACAGACAGCGCGGCGGCAAAGGCGGCAGTCGAGCAGGCGCTCAGGGCACAGTATGGAGATTTAAGCAACATCCGGTTTGTAGGATTTGATATTTCATTGTATGATGAGACCGGTACACGTAAGATCGAGAATACAGCGGGTCTTGCGGTCAACATTACCATACCGATCCCGGACGAACTGGTGCCTTATGCCGGCAACAATATGGCGGCAGGTGTCGTTAACGGCGTACTTGATCCTATGGCAGTGAAGTTTACGACGATTGACGGTGTTCCGTGTATGCAGTTTACGGCGACGCATTTTTCACCGTATGCGATCTATGTGAATACGAACAATCTTGTGTCCGGCGTAACAGATACGACGCCTAAGACGGGGGATATCCATCCGAAGTGGTTTTTGGCGATTGGTCTGGCATGTATTTCAGGCGTATTGTTTACTTGGAAGGATAAGAGGAAAGTACCTGTTTAAGTTGTTCTAAGCAGTTTCCGGTCCGGTATTTTGTGATAAGATGCCGGACTGGAACTTTATTAGCATATGGAGGAAGTATATGCGGCAGAGATTAAAATGGATTTTGGGGATTCCCGCAGCAGCGGCACTGGCTGTTATGTTGATCGGTGGCTATGTCAGTTCAAAGGCAGCGTCCGCTGGCGTTGATTTTAATGTGAATGGCAAAGAACTGGTTGGCTACACCGGAACGGATATGGTGGTAACGGTCCCTGACGGGATAGAGGTGATCGGCAGGGGGGCGTTTGCTTCCAATCCTAATATTACCGAAGTGAAACTGCCGGACACCGTGATAGAGATCAGCTATGGGGCATTTGCGGATTGTACCGCCCTGCAGAAGATTACTTTGCCCAATGCGGTTACTACGGTGGGCGATTCCGCATTTAACCATTGCGTTAATCTGCAGTCCGTGACCATCGGGTCAGGTCTGAGAGCGCTTGGAAGCGGAGCATTTGCCGACTGCGACAGTCTGTCCAGTGTTCGTATCTCTGCCAATAATAAATATTTTACCTGTGTGGACGGTGTCATTTATGATGCGTCCCAAAGTAAGATCTATCAGTATCTTGCCGGCAGACAGGGGCGTCAGTACCGGATGCCGGATACGGTTACCGATATTGTGCGTTATGCGTTCTGGGGATGTGATCAATTAGAGGATATTACGTTTTCTTCAGGGTTGACAAGGATTCCGGATTATGCGGTTGCGGATGCGGGAAGCATAGAGACGGTGACGATCAATGCGCCGTTATGTACAATTGGCCTGAAAGCGTTTGACGGCTGCCGGTCGTTAAAGCAGGTTATCTTTCCGGTGTCGGTTACTGAGATTCACGATACCGCATTTGACAGTTGCAATAAAGAAGCCTTATTCGTCTGCGATGCAGGCTCTTATGTAGAAGGATATGCAGCAACCCATGGGTTTGGGACCAATCATTCGCCTGTTTATCAAATTTCTTATTTTGATGAAGGAAAAGCGGAACAGTCAGCGCAGCATATCGCTTCCGGCACAAAATCGACAGATGGGAAAGATAACATGTCCGGTCATAATGCCGTTACAGGAAATCATTCTGCCGGAACGTCTTATCAGACAACAGATGACGTCGTGCTGGGCGGCGCAAGGATCGTATCTGACAGGGTATTTGTGATGGCGGGCAATATGGTTGTAACGGATGGTTCTACCTTAAGCGGCAGTCAGGAAAGCGTGACATTATCGGCCATTGCGGATTATGCCTATTATAATCAGTCGGATCTGGCTGTCTTTGATTTCACAGCGTCTGATCCGGTCGAGGTGATTGGACAGCTGGCGTTTGCCAGAAGCGGACTGACGCAGGCGATCCTTCCGGAAGGTCTGCGGACGGTTTCTTATGGCGCATTTTATCACTGTGATCAGCTTACGGAGGTGACGATTCCTTCTACTGTGACGAATGTTGAGGCTTATGCATTTGAGCATACACCGTGGCTGGAAAATTGGCGTAGTTCACCGGATACAGGGGATTATCTGATCGTCGGAGACGGTGTCCTGATCTCCTATAAGGGCTCCGACGCGGCAATCGTGATCCCGGAGAGTGTAAAATATATTGCGTCCAGCGTATTCCGTGATCATCATGAACTGACTTCGGTAACATTCCCTGCGGGGCTAAGATCCATCGGCAGCTATGCATTTGCCGGATGTGATAACCTTACGGAAAAGACAGGGCTGTCGGATACGGTATATCAGGATACAACAGCATTTGAATAAACGATAAAAGCGGCTCATCAGGAGCTGCTTTTTGCATTACCGTTTAATAGAACAGGAATGATTCGATAGACTTTCAAAGTGTTGCGAAGGGAACGGAACGGGAAGAATAATCAAACTATTAGAGCAGGAACCATTATTCAGATAATTGGAGATAAGTACCATGGAGAGTGTAACAAAGAACAGGCAAAACAGGGATACAATAAGGATAATGGTGAAAAAGTTTTTTGCACCACTGGAACTGAAAGATTACAAAGAACTTACAGAAGGCTATTTCAATGTTGCGTATGAAGTAGAGCTTACTAATGGTAAGAAAACGGTATTGAAAATTGCTCCGTCAAAAGAAGTCAGGGTTATGACTTATGAACAAAATATTATGTATAGTGAAGTACAAGCGATGAGGATTGTAAGAGAAAATTGTAACGTGCCTGTTGCAAAGATATATGGCTATGATGACAGTGGTACAATTTGTGAATCCCCATATTTTTTCATGGAAAAACTCAGTGGCGAAAGTTTGAATTCAATTAAAGAGACCCTTACTTCCGAACAAATAGATCGTATCTACAATGAGACCGGCAGAATGATTCATTCCGTAAACAGCATTCCATGCCCTTGCTTTGGTTATCCGGGGCTGCCGGAATATCAAGGGGCAGAGTGGTATTCTGTATTTTATAAGATGATGGAAGCCCTGTTGGAAGATAGAAAGCGGGTGAATGTGGATATAAAGATATCACCCGATGAACTGATTAGAAAATTAGAACGAGACAAGGCTGTTTTTGAGGAAGTATCAGAGCCGGGCTTTGTTCATTGGGATTGTTGGGATGGGAATATTTTTGTTGAAAAAGGTAATGTTGTAGGAATTATTGACTGGGAAAGAGTTTTGTGGGCAGATCCATTGATGGAGGTAGGATTTAGAACATATGCACCTAATCTCGGATTTCAAGAGGGCTATGGCATTGAATCATTAAATGAACATCAATGCAGAAGAGCATTATGGTACGATATTTATCTTATGCTTTCGATGACAATAGAGTGTGGATATAGAAAGTATGAGACTATGGATCAATATAATTGGACAACGGAAGTATTAGTGAAACAATTTGAGAAGTTGAATTAAATAATATGTATACCAGGATGTACTAAATGTTTAGATTCCTGTCCTGTATTGGCGATACAAGACAATTCTGTTATACAAAAGAGTTGCAGGCAAAAAATTTCAATTTGTAAAGGAGACTTATCATGAAAACGGTCAAATTGCAGCAGAGCAAAATTAAACGGAGGGAGGAACAAATTTAATAAAAATTCAATAGAAATATGGGTGTGATTGTGGTATCCTGTTAAAGGTACAAATCGGGAATTTACGGATAACAGGTTTTGGTGAATATAGTTTGAAAAAGGTGAAGAATGAGAAAAGGGAATAAAAAATATCGGATTAATGGTGAAGATGGACCCACATCTGTTTTTATACTTAAGAATACAAAAAAACGTACTCTTAAGCAACGATTTCATAAAATCAAATACAACCGCAAGAAGAAACGTATTGAAAAAATGATTACATCAGAGAGTCATCATTCTATGGAGGAGGTGCTTGCATTTGCGGTAAATGAATGTGGCTTAGTAGAACTTGATAGGGATTCAGTTGAGGTGACAGAAGAATATAAACAGTTACGGGCATCTTTCATTTTGCAATATAAGCCGGAATTACTTGGGGAATATGCTAAACGCTCTCCGCTTGAAAGCGAAGAACCAGAAGCAGTAATGGAATACTTGGGAAAATGCAAAGAGCAATTACAGCGTGCTATGGCTGTTCCGAAAGAGTTATTTGATATTGATATGCATAAGTATATTAAGGAATATTCGGATATAAATGAAAGATTGAATGTTGTAATTGAGACGAAGTATGGATATATCGGTGGAGGAGCCGGCGGAGATAAAGCGGTAAAAGATTTGAACGAGTTGATGATACGTCTGCATAAATATTACGGAGTAACGCAGGAAGATATTGATAACCAAACTGAAAGATATAAAAATCTTATTAGGACATTATGCAGATAAATTCCAGTTGTCGAAACTACCATTACCACAATCATAACTGAATAAGTAACACAGCGTCAGAGCGTATAGAAAACAATCTATGCGCTCTACTTTTATGTAAAGGAGCCGAGAATGAAGAAAACAGACATCACCAAGAGAGCGCAGGAAAAGCGCAAAGGCTTTACCCCCAAAATAGGCAACACCACCTATGACGTATCATTTCATTACAGCCGACAAAGCAGGGAAAGCATGAACGATAAAATTATCGTCCTTGACAAATCGTTCTGAAAGGTACGATTTGCATATTTTCTCATATATTGATTATGAGAAAATATCGGAAGAAGACAGCTGATGAAACGGGTACGCGCTTTACTTCATCTGGATGATTACGCAAAGCTTCGGCATCATCCGTGTGATTTTTCAATTGCAATTCTTGATTCCGGCGTGGAAAGACATCCGGATATTGCGCAAAATATCGTTGCCTTTCATGACGTGGTGGGAGGAAAAAAAACGCCTTATGATGATTTTGGACATGGAACTCATGTGGCGGGGATCATCTGTGGCAGCGGCAGGCTTTCCAACGGAGCTTATGAAGGCGTCATTCCGTCTGCGAAGATTATTGCAATGAAAATACTGGATGAAAAGGGAGGCGGAGCGGCAGCGCATCTGCTGGACGCATTGGATTGGATCTACCGGAACAGGAAGCGATATCATATAAGGATTGTCAATATTTCCATTGGGATGGAAAATCATGTCAGCAGCGACAAAAGAAAGCTTATGCAGCAGGCGATCAGCAGACTGTATCAGGAAGATATCCTGGTCATCACCGCAGCAGGAAACAATGGTCCGGAACCTATGACGCTGTCCGCCCTTGGCGAAGGGGATGATGTGATTTCGGTGGGCTGTTATGACTTTGGATATAAAGGAAAGAGCGGAAGAAGCTGTTCCGAATATTCTGCCAGAGGTCCCAGCAGGTATTCCCTGAAAAAGCCGGATCTGGTTGCACCCGGAACGGACATTATCTCCTGTTACCACAGATACAGGCAGGGACACAGGAAAGCATATTGCACCAAAAGCGGAACTTCCATGGCAACTGCTGTGGTTACCGGCGCGGCGGCAATGCTGCTGGCAGAGCGGTATCTTTCCTCGCAGCAGTTGATAGCGCGGCTGCAGCATGCGGCACGGGACGTCAATGAACCTTGGAATCTACAGGGCTGGGGCGTTCTGGATATTGAGCGGCTGTTAGTGTGAAAAGCACTTCTGATTGCTCATGCCAGAGGGCATTTCGCAAAGAAGTGCTAAGTTTCACACATAGTTTATGTTGACGATATTCCGTGAATGAGATAAAATTAGTATGAAAATTAAAGATTTTCAATTGCATAGAAGTACTAAGTTTCATACGGAGGAGCGGCAGCATGGATAAGATTACAATGAAAGTACCTTTGGTAGAGATGGACGGGGATGAGATGACAAGGATCCTCTGGCAGATGATCAAGGAGGAACTGTTATTGCCATATATTGATCTGAAGACGGAATATTATGACCTTGGTCTGAAATACCGCAATGAAACGAACGATCAGGTGACGACCGATTCCGCGCTTGCAGCAAAGAAGTACGGCGTAGCCGTAAAATGTGCTACCATTACGCCTAATGCGGCGCGTATGGAGGAATATGACCTCAAGGAAATGTATAAGAGCCCCAATGGTACGATCCGCGCAATTCTGGATGGTACGGTATTCCGGACGCCTATTGTAGTGAAAGGGATCAGCCCCTGCGTAAAGAATTGGGAAAAGCCGATCACACTTGCGCGTCATGCTTATGGGGATGTCTATAAGAATACGGAGATCAAAGCACCGGGACCAGGCAAGGCTTATCTGGTATTTGAAGATGAGAACGGCAATGTAACCAAAGAGCTGATTCATGAATTTCAGGGGGCAGGCATCCTGCAGGGCATGCATAATACGGAAAAGTCCATCCGCAGTTTTGCTAAATCCTGTTTTAACTTTGCCTTGGATACAAAGCAGGATCTATGGTTTGCGACGAAGGACACCATTTCTAAAAAATATGACCACACGTTTAAAGATATTTTTGCGGAAATATATGAGGCTGAGTATAAGACGGCTTTTGAAAATGCGGGCATAGAATATTTCTATACGCTGATTGATGACGCGGTTGCCAGGGTGATGAAGGCGAAGGGCGGATTTATCTGGGCATGTAAGAATTATGACGGGGATGTGATGAGCGATATGGTCAGCTCTGCATTCGGTTCCCTTGCCATGATGACTTCCGTTTTGGTATCTCCCGATGGAATCTATGAATATGAAGCGGCACATGGTACGGTACAGCGTCATTATTATAAGCATTTAAAAGGCGAGGAGACATCCACCAATTCCGTTGCGACGATCTTTGCATGGACAGGCGCACTCAGAAAACGCGGGGAACTGGATGAACTTCCGGAGCTGGTAAGATTTGCGGACTGTCTGGAAAAAGCAACCCTGCAGACCATCGAAAGTGGCAGAATGACAAAGGATCTGGCGCTGATCACGTCGCTTACGGAGGTTACGGTTTTGAACAGTCAGGATTTTATCAGGGCGATCCGCACGACGCTGGAAGGATTGCTGTAATGAAATTGTTTCGTAAACGCCTGAACACAATGACAATAGTGAGGTGAGCTGCCTTGTCAAGAAAAGAAGAAGTATTTATTCCGGCTTTAAAAGGGAAAACAATTCCTGTGATCTCCTTGGATAATAAGTGGTACCGTCTGATGAACGGACTGGAGAAGACATCACGAATGCAGAAGCTGGAGGATGAATTAAAGGCTCTGTTAAAGCGTCAGGGAAAAGTGAATACGGAGACAAAGGCTCTGCGGAAGCAAAAGAAGCTGCTGATGGAAAATATTGTTGACGAAATGGACGGCGCAAATGCAAAAAAACAGGCAGAATATAAAAAACAATTCGAAGAATGCAATAACAAGCTGGCGGAATATCAGGAGGAAATGAAAGAGCTGCCGGCACAGATAGACAAGGTCAATTTTGAACTGATGGTAGAGACTATGCAAGTCTGCTACGAGGCGATTCAGGAGAATTCCGAGAAAATTACGGAGATTGCAGACTGGATCAACAATATCCGGATAGAATTAAAAAAGAATGTAGTCAGAAAACAGCAGTACGAACAGCTGAATCAAAATATCTATATCTATATGCATGACATCTTCGGAGCAGAAGTAATCGACATTTTTGATATGACGTATAATCCGGCGGAGAAGATGAAACCCAAAGATTCCGGCAGTGAAAATAATGAAAAGAAAGAAAATAATGATAAGAAAGAAAACAATTAAAAGAATCGAATTGTTTTGACATGCGAATATACAGGCAGTAAAGGAGTATAGCAGTAAAACATGAAACAGGTGCTGACTTCAGCAGAAATGAAAAAATGTGAACAATATACAATAGAGCAGGTCGGTATTCCATCTCTTGTCCTGATGGAAAAGGCAGCTCTTTTTGTATGTTCCCGCATCAAGGAGGATGTGTCCGGAAAAATATTGGTTCTCTGCGGTTACGGCAACAACGGGGCAGACGGACTGGCAGCTGCCAGAATCCTTGCCGGACGCGGACATCAGGTTCAGACAGTAATGGTTGGCAATGCAGAGAAAGCCACAGAAGAAAATATTCTGCAGCAGCATATTTTAGAACGGCTGTGCATATCTGTAGAACGCGGGCTCGATGCAGTCAGTGAGACGGGCGGCTATGCGTATGTTATTGACGCATTGTTTGGGATCGGTCTGCACAGGGAGCTGGAAGGGGAATTTTTAAAAGCTGTCGGTCTGATCAATGAGATTCATGAGCAACAAGGGGCAACAGTGATCTCCGTAGATCTTCCCAGCGGACTGCATGCGGATAGCGGCAGCATCATGGGAAATGCCGTCATGGCGGATGAAACGGTAACATTCCAGTGGAAGAAAACGGGCATGTTTTTGGGGAAAGGGCCTCTATGCTGTGGTAAAACGATTGTCGGAGATATCGGAATCTGTAAGGGGAATATTACGCCTGTCCATTATCTGATGGAGGATAGGGATCTGCACTGCCTTCCGTACAGAGATCCATATGGTAATAAAGGAACATACGGTAAGATATTATCTATCACCGGCTCGGAAGCAATGGCAGGCGCAATGGTACTCAGTACGCAGGCGGCTTTTCGCAGCGGTGCAGGGATGGTTCGTGTACTTTCCCACAGGAATAATCGCCAGGTTTTATCGGTTTCCGTACCGGAAGCCCTCTTTGATGAGTATGAACATGTGATGGACTCCGACCAGAAGCCGGAATGCGTCATTAATTATGAAAAATTGAAAGAATATTTTGACTGGAGCACATCGCTGCTGATCGGCTGCGGATTATCAAAGGAAGATCCTGCGGCAGTCCTGACGGAATATGTGATGAGCCATTATGAGAAAGCAGCCATTGTGGATGGAGATGCACTAAATATCATCAGTAAGCATTTGGATTGGCTGAGCTATCGGAAGGATAAGGGGTATCCAACGATATTAACGCCTCATCCATTGGAATTCTCAAGATTATGCAAAGAACCTGTGGAGGCCGCAAAGCATCGTGATATGGAATATTGTATGCATTGGGCGGCGGAATATGGATGCATCCTTGTGTTAAAGGATGCCGTGACGCTTATCACCGATGGAAAGACGGTATATATCTCGGATAGCGGTACGGATGCTTTGGCAACTGCAGGAAGCGGCGACGTTCTGGCCGGAATGATCGCAATGTTTTCCTGTATGGACAGCGGCACCTGCAATGGACAAAAGCAACTGACAGACGATACAGAAATTGCCACGATGGCAGCGAAAACTGCCGTTGCAGTTTTTGTCCACGGAAAAGCCGGATGTTATGCGGCAGAACGCTATCATCGGGCTTCCGTAAAAGCAGGCGATCTGCCGGATATGATCCCTATAGTATTGAAAGAAGGCGGCATATAATTTTGGAAGTGCAGAATATATCAAAAGAAAGAACATATGTAACGATTGATCTGGAGGCGTTTCGCCAAAATATCCGTAATATATATACATGGAGTAATGTGCCGTTGATCGCAGTGATCAAGACGGACGGTTACGGACATGGCGCAGTCAGGCTTGCTGAAGAACTGGAACAGTTTTCATTTGTCTGGGGATATGCCGTAGCAACCATAGAAGAAGCGGTAGAGCTAAGGGAAGCCGGATTGAAAAAGCGGATACTGATCTTAGGATATGTATTCCCCACTGCATATGAAACTCTGATCAAATATCAGGTAACGCCGACGATTTTTGATACGGAAAGTGCTGAATTGCTGTGTAAAGAAGCCCAAAAACAGAATAAAACGATCCCTGTACATATCAAGGTGGATACCGGCATGTCCCGGATTGGTCTGCCGGCTGCAAAAGAAGGCATAGATACGGCAAAAAGAATAGCTTCATCAGGTACGCTCGTGGTAGAAGGGATCTTTACGCATCTTGCCAAAGCGGATGAATGGGATCACGTTCCGGCGCAGCAGCAGATCGATCGATTCAAAGCGTTTTGCGGGGAACTGGAGAAGGAAGGTGTCACCATCCCCCTAAAGCATTGTGCAAACAGTGCCGGAATTATAGGATTTGAGTCGGCAAATATGGATCTGGTACGGGCAGGGATCATCATATATGGGCTGATGCCCTCTGATGAGGTCTCTGCGGAAATGATTGCACTCCGGCCAATCCTAAGCTGGAAAAGCACAGTCGCATATGTGAAAACATTGCCTGCAGGAGTTCCCGTAAGCTATGGAGGAACATATATTACATCAGAGGAGACGGTCGTTGCAACGATACCGGTAGGATATGGCGACGGTTATCCGCGACTGTTATCCAATCAGGGGGCGGTATTGATCCGTGGAAAGCGTGCTCCCATCATCGGACGCGTCTGCATGGATCAATTTATGGTGGATGTTACGAAGATCAAGGGTGTCAGCCGCGGCGATACGGTGGCATTGATCGGGAGGGATCAGGAAGAGGAGATCCGTATGGAGGAGCTGGCTGAGCTCTGCGGAACGATCAATTACGAGATTGCCTGCAATATCAATAAACGCGTGCCGCGGATCTATCAGTAAGATCTGAACAACCGAATCTCAATAAAGAAATAAGTATAGTTCTAAGAATCATGGGCATAATACATAAATAGAATTGTTTCATACATAAGAAGGCAAAATAGTTATTGTGGTGAATTGAAAGGATTGTTATGAAACGAGGAGATGTTTATTATGCTGATCTGCGGCCGGTGGTTGGATCGGAACAGGGTGGGATCCGTCCGGTAGTGATCATCCAGAATGATATTGGAAACAAACACAGCCCTACTGTAATCGTTGCGGCGATCACATCCAGGATGAATAAAGCCAAGCTGCCTACTCATATAGAGTTGGAGGCTTCCAGATATCAGATGGAAAAGGATTCCGTGATTCTTTTGGAGCAGCTTCGGACAGTGGATAAAAAAAGGATGCGCGAGATGGTCTGTCATCTGGATCATGAGATTATGACAAAGGTAGACCACGCTCTGAAGATAAGTCTGGAATTGGATACATAAGAGCCTTTCTTGACGTTTATCCATGAAAATGTTATATTTAATTGCAGTGATAAAAAGCCGATTAGGAAGGTATGGTGAAAATTTTATTATGAATGATGATTCTGCGGCGGGCAGTATGGCGTTTCTTATGGGAGATGGCCTGGCGGCAGGGATTATAGTATATATTGCTATGATTCTCATATATTTTATTCTTTATTCTTTTGGGGAGGCTGTTAAAAACTATTCCATCGGGACAGCGAAAGAAAAAGTGGATGACTCTGTCATGAAACTCCATGACGATCCGCAGCGTCTTGTGGATACGATTCATTTACTTGCGACAGCCCTGCTGTTTTATGGCGGTTATTTTTTCAGCAGCCGTTTTATGACAATGCGTTACGGCATACTGATGACGGTTGGCTTTGTTTATCTTCTGCTGATTTTCGGTATTCTGCTGCCGAAGCGTATTGCATCAAGATATCCGGTACAGGTCATCAGGATATTTTACGGGATCGTGCAGGTATGGTTGTTCCTTCTGACGCCTTTTACATGGTTTTTGCGTAAAAGCGTCGGATTTTTGGAACTTCTGTTTGGCATCCAGAGGAGAGCGGATGCGACGGACGTGACGGAGGAAGAGATCATTGCGATTGTCAATGAAGGACAGGAAAAAGGAATCCTTCAAGCCAATGAAGCCGAAATGATTAATAATATTTTCGAGCTTTCCGATAAACAAGCGCAGGATATCATGACAAACCGCAACAACATTTCCGGTCTGGATGCGGATATCAAGGTCAAGGATGCCCTGTGGGAGATCCTGAATAATAATTACAGCCGCTATCCTGTTTACGAGGAGAATATTGATCATATCGTCGGTATCCTACATATCAAGGATCTTGTACGGGTACAGAGTGAGAATCCCAAGCTGAACAAGACATTGAAGGAGACGGCAGGACTGATCAGGGATGCTGTCTTTGTCCCTGAAACAAGAGCGGTAGATGCGTTATTCGAGGAAATGCAGGCGACAAAAACACAGATGGTCATCGTTGTGGATGAATATGGACAGACCTCCGGGCTGGTTGCGATGGAGGATATCTTAGAGGAGATCGTCGGTAATATTCAGGATGAATATGATGCTGATGTCCATATGATCCAGAAACATGAAAAAGAAGAAATCTATCAGATCGACGGCCTGACAAGACTAGAGGAGTTGACGGATACCTTTGGAATCGATTTTGGCGAGCAGGAATTTGAAACAATCAACGGATATCTTGTGTCACTGATGGAAAAAATTCCCGAAGAGGATGATCTGTTTGAGACGAGAATTGAGAACTACCGTTTTAAGGTAATGGAAGTAGAGAATAAGGTGATCAAGACCATACAGGTGACGCCGATTCCACAGGAAGAAGAGCAAAATAAAGAAATATGAAAAACAAAAGGATTACAGGAGGGTTGAAATGTCCGGACATTCAAAATTTGCCAACATTAAACACAAAAAAGAGAAAAATGACGCGGCGAAGGGAAAGATCTTTACTATTCTCGGAAGGGAAATCGCAGTTGCCGTAAAGGAAGGCGGACCGGATCCTGCCAATAATTACAAGCTGGCTACCGTAATTGCAAAAGCAAAAGCCAACAATATGCCGAACGAAACCATCGAAAGGGGAATCAAGAAAGCGGCGGGCGACGGCAATGCTGTCAATTATGAACATGTTGTATATGAAGGATATGGTCCCAAAGGGATAGCGATCATTGTGGAAGCGCTGACTGACAATAAAAACCGCACGGCAGCAAATGTGCGAAGCGCATTTACCAAGGGTGGCGGAAGCATCGGCGCGCAGGGATGTGTATCCTTTATGTTTGATACGAAGGGGCAGATCATCATCGATAAGGAAGAGTGCGGACTGGATGCGGATACCTTGATGGAAAAGGCGCTGGATGCCGGGGCGGATGATTTTGCCGAGGAAGAGGATTCTTATGAAATCCTGACGGATCCGGATGCATTTCCGGAAGTATTGGCGGGNNAAGCTGCCGATCGCATCCGCGGAAGTGACAAAGCTGCCGCAGAATTATGTGGAACTGACGGACGAGGACAGCGTTAAGAGCCTGCAGAAAACGCTTGATCTTCTGGATGATGACGACGATGTACAGTCCGTATACACAAATTGGGATGAATGATTAGGAGAATCCGATGGATAGATTGGCTGTTGTAGTTCCGTGTTACAACGAGGAAGAAGTGCTTCCGCTCTGCCTGGCAGGACTGCGTCAAATACTAAAAAGATTGATTGATGAAAAAAAGATCAGCCCGGACAGCTTTATGCTGTTTGTCAATGACGGAAGCAAAGACCGGACATGGGAAATCCTGGCAAAGGAACAATCTGCATCAAAGGACGTATGCGCAGTCAAGCTGGCCAGAAATGTGGGTCATCAGAACGCCCTTCTTGCAGGATTGTCCTGCGCTAAAGAAATGGCGGATATGATTGTTTCCATTGATGCGGATCTTCAGGATGATGTCAATGTCATTGAAGATATGGTGGATGCCTATCATCAGGGGAAGGATATCGTCTATGGCGTCAGAAGCGCCCGTAAGACCGATTCCTTTATGAAACGCAACACAGCGCAGATATTTTATAAACTTCTGGATATCATGGGTGTGGAAACAGTTTATAATCACGCGGATTACCGGCTGATGTCGAAGAGGGCGGTGGAAGAACTTTTTCGCTATGAAGAAAGCAATATTTATCTTCGCGGGATGGTGCCGCTGCTTGGTTATGAGACCGCGGAGGTATATTATGAACGGCATGAAAGGGCGGCAGGCGCTTCTAAATATCCGTTCAAAAAGATGCTGGGACTTGCCATAGACGGCATAACCTCTTTTAGCGTAAAGCCGATATCCATGATCATTTCATTGGGCATTATCATACTGGGCTGCTGTTTTGCGGCGGCAGTATATGCGTTTGTTTCTTATTTTTCGGGTTCGGTTGAGAAGGGATGGACTTCCCTGATCTTATCAATCTGGTTTCTGGGCGGTGTACAACTGTTATCGATCGGTATCGTGGGCGCGTATATCGGCAAGATCTATAAAGAGGTCAAACGTCGTCCGAAATACAATATAGAAACACGTCTGGATCCCGGCGAACATACTTAAGAACGTCAGCAGACTTATGAGCGTCATTGGTCTGATATTAAAAGAAAGGTACGGTGGTGCATATGGATAATTCTGTAATGAATATTGGGGCAGAAGTACAGCAAGTACAGAATGGGATGACAGGAGAACCCGGTATACCGGAGACGGTTCCAGCTCAGGGCCCGGAAATGAAACAGGAACCGGAAGTAAAGCAGGAGCAGCCGCCCGTCAAACGGATGAATCCCGCCCTGAAATATGGCAGACGGATGGATTATAAGACGGCAAAAGTCAGTGAGAAACCGTCAAGGTTTCAAACCCGTCCATTAACGTCGCCGAATAATGTCCAGAACACTGCTCCAACACCAACGATGCCTGACCAGAATATTTCCGCGCCGTCATCGGATAGAGGGCAGAGTGTTTCCGTGCCATCATCGAATAGCGGACAGAATATTTCTGCACCATTACCAGATAGCGGACAAAATGTATCCCAGATATCGTCAAATGGCGATCAGAATACTTTAGATGAGCCAAAATCAGCGTTGGAGCTGGAATTGGAGGCAATTGAGGCGGCAAAGGCGGCATCACAACCGATCCATAACCCTCTGCCGACGCCTAAAAAACGGGTACCGAAGGAGATGGAGTTTGATATTGAACCGTCGGAATACGAAATGCATTTTGATCTGGTGGAATTAAACGGGAGAGACTTTTTTGATATAAATTAAAAAAATGGATAAAATAAAAGAGGGATAGTAATTGATAGGGGATATCAGTTGATATCCTTCTTTTTATTTTGCAAAACACAATCATGGAGGTTATAGTGAAATATGGCGAAACGGGAACAGGCTGCTTCTGATAACGCAGCAGATAAAGAAAAAAACAAAGACGATCGTGAGCAGATCCGGGAGGAGGGGAATGTCTCCGCTGTATCTAATGGAAAAAAAATAGAAATCATGACGATCATCGGCGAAATCGAAGGGCATGAAAATCTTTCCAGTTCTTCTAAAACCACAAAGTATGAGCATATCCTGCCGAGACTGGCGGAATATGAGATGGATGAACAGGTAAAGGGCGTCCTTTTTTTATTAAATACTATGGGCGGGGATGTGGAGGCGGGTCTGGCAATTGCTGAAATGATTTCCAGTATGTCAAAACCGACTGTATCTCTGGTGCTTGGAGGAAGCCATTCCATCGGTGTGCCGATTGCGGTAAGCACGGATTATTCCATGATCGTTCCGACGGGGACGATGGTGATTCATCCCGTCAGATTAAACGGCATGATCATCGGTGCAAGACAGACCTATGATTATTTTAAAAAGATACAGGAACGGATCACACAGTTTGTCTGCAGTCATTGTCAGGTGAAAAAAGAACGTTTTGAATCGTTGATGATGGAGACCGGCATGCTGACCAAGGATATCGGGACGATCCTGGTAGGAAAGGAAGCCGTCGAGCATGGGATCATTAATGAAACCGGCGGACTATCTTCCGCTATCAACAGGCTGCAGGGCATGATATAGTATATCTGCTGTTTCTTAGTGACAAAATATAGTATTTATGATATAATATACGCGGAAGCAATGAGCAGTGCGCGAGTGAATGGAAACAGCTGCCGCTGGAAGCTTGCTTACAGGTGGCAGATGTTTCCATGAGTGAGCATAGGGCGAAGCCCGCGAGCGAGATGAAGCAAAGCGGAATCGAGCTAGGGCACTGCGGATATGATATAATACTTCGGTAAGTAGTTCACTAAGAAGTTATGTGACGGAGGCAGATCGGGTGGCAGCATCAGGAAGTCAGAGAAGCAGCGGCGGAAAAAAAAATTATCGGAGCGCCGGTGCAGCCAATAAAAACAGGAACAGCTCATCGGGAAGAAGCAGCCGTAATGACAACTTTACCGTGAGAAAGGAAGTAGACGCGAAAATCCGTCAGGAGGCGGTTGCCTTAATTGTTTTTTGCGTTGTCCTGATGATTTTTTTATGTATGATCAATGTGATCAAGGGGGCATTTGGACCGGCAGTAAAGACATTTATGCTTGGTGTATTTGGCATATTGGGATATCTGATTCCTGTTGCAGTATTTATTGGGATATGTTTTAAGATTTCCAATGCAGCCAATCAGATAGCAACTCTAAAGCTGATTTCCGCTTTTGTGCTGATTTTTATGATCGGAATACTGCTGTGCTATATTACAGGGATGGATATTTCCTATCTTGCCGGTGCAGAGAAACAGATCAGCCAGCTTTATAAAATACAGGGCGGCGGAGGCGTTATATTCGGCCTGGCAGCATGCTGGCTATATCAGATATTCGGGAAGGCAGGCTCTATCTTTCTGGCGGTGGTGCTGGCGCTGATCTGTATTTTGTTGATCACCGAGCGTTCTTTTCTGGAAAAATTAAAAATGCGGCGCGCATCATCCTATGACCGTTATACGGAAGATGATAATGGTCAGTACGCGCTTGTACCGGTGGACGAGCAGGAAGGAGATGAGCTTCCTGCAGTACGCAGCAACAGACAAAGCATTGCAGAACGCGCTAAAAACACTGCTTTGGAAAAGGCGAAGGAGCAACAGAGAAAACGAGAAGAAGCGAAGCAGAAACGTCGGAAACTGGAAGAACAACGGGAGGATGAGCGGATCGCAACCGCACATGCTTCTGTACATAATACAAAGAAAAATAAGATAGACATAGATCAGGTACTGATTGAAGATCAGAATAATAAAACTCATCTTGATGACATGCATGAAATCACCCTGTTAGAAGAACCTTCTGACAGGGAACAGACGCATCCCGGGATCCCTATTTCATCAATGAGGGAGATTACCATCAGCCATTCTGACGAAGAAATGCCGGAGATCGATGTTTCCGCTGTGGATGATCTGTATGAATTACATGCGGCAGGTAGTATTTCTCAGACGGAAAACGATGCTTCTTATGAAACACAGACTTCAGCCGATGCTGACGACGGAATGTCTGTGGAAGATCACGCGCAAACGGCGGAAGAATCAGTTGTGGCTATGCCGGATCTGAGCCGGATGCCGNNCCGCAGCCGGTGACGGAACGAAGCCACCGGAGTAATATGGAGACAGAAGCTTCCCTGACGAAGGAGGCTGAAAGCCATAGTCCGACACAAAGTGTAAAATCAATATTTAAGCCAAAAAAATATGAAAAACCCCAAATAAAGTTTTTGAAGAAAAATGAAAATAAGAAGCGGGGCGACAGNNCAGGAACTGCAGGAAACCGCCCTGTTATTACAGCAGACATTAAAGACCTTCGGTGTAGCGGTCACCGTTACAAATATCAGTCAGGGACCGTCAGTGACAAGATACGAACTTCAGCTTGGGGAAGGAATCAAGGTCAATAAGATCGTCA
>DLOP01000180.1:3316-14949 GCA_002478505.1 Lachnospiraceae bacterium UBA7481 | reverse complement strand
CGTATCGAGGCGCCGATTCCCGGAAAGGCTGCTGTTGGGATCGAGCTTCCCAACAAGAAAACAAGCGATGTCCTGATCCGTGATCTGATCGAATCCGCCGAGTACAAGAATGCCGCTTCCAATCTGACGTTTGCAGTCGGAAAGGATATCACCGGCAAGACAATCGTTGCGGATATTGCCAAAATGCCGCATATGCTGGTGGCGGGGGCAACCGGCTCCGGTAAATCGGTCTGTATCAATACGCTGATCATGAGTATCTTATATAAAGCGCATCCCGATGACGTCAAGCTGATCATGATCGATCCAAAAGTAGTTGAGCTCAGCGTATATAACGGAATCCCGCATCTGCTGATTCCGGTCGTTACAGATCCGCGCAAGGCCAATGCTGCGCTGCAGTGGGCAGTGGCAGAAATGACAAAGCGGTATAAGGCGTTTGCGGATTTTGGACTGCGTGATCTCAAGGGTTATAATAAAAGAGTGGAAGATATGCAGGCGAAGGGCGAGGGCGCAGAACTGCAAAAGATGCCGCAGATCATCGTTATCGTGGATGAGCTTGCCGATCTTATGATGGTTGCTTCCAAGGAAGTGGAGGAGTCGATCTGCCGGTTGGCACAGCTTGCCCGGGCTGCCGGCATCCATCTGGTTATTGCGACGCAGCGGCCCTCTGTGGATGTCATTACAGGCCTGATCAAAGCCAATATGCCAAGCCGCGTCGCATTTAAGGTAACAAGCGGCGTGGATTCCCGTACGATACTGGATATGGTAGGCGCGGAGAAGCTTCTGGGCAAAGGGGATATGTTATTTTATCCGCAAGGCTATTCCAAACCGCTGCGTGTCCAGGGGGCGTTTGTATCAGATCAGGAGGTATCGGATGTCGTTGATTTCTTAAAGAAAAATGCCGGAGATCAGGCTTATGACGCCGCCGTAGAGCAGCAGATCACAGGGATGTCTGAGGGCGATGATGCACAGGAGGGGGCGGCGTCAAAGAACGGCTCAGGGGCAGAAGATTCACTGGATGCCTATTTTGATGAAGCATGCCGCTTTGTGGTAGAAAAAGAAAAGGCTTCCAGCGGTATGCTGCAGCGTGTGTTTAAGGTGGGTTATAATAGAGCGGCGAGGATCGTTGACCAGATGGAAGCGGCGGGCGTTGTTGGCCCGGAGGAAGGCACGAAGCCAAGGCGGGTTCTGATGACTTCCGCTCAGTTAGAGGAGTTCTTACAAAACAAAAAATTAGTGTGAGAAGAACGCAAAAGCGGCGTTTTTCACTTTTATTTAATTTGGCAAATGCGACATGGAGGATTAACATGAGTGCAAAAATAATAAAATCAGACATTCAGATCGCACAGGAAGCAAAGCTGATGCCGATTGGCGAGATTGCCGGTCAGCTTGGCATTACAGAGGATGATCTGGAATGTTATGGAAAATATAAGGCGAAAATCAGTAATGAGTGTATTAAAAAAACGCTTGGCAACCCCGACGGTAAGCTTGTTCTTGTCACGGCTGTCAATCCTACGCCGGCAGGCGAGGGCAAAACGACGGTTACCATCGGTCTTGGGCAGGCATTGTGCCGCATGGGAAAGAAAGCATCGGTAGTTCTCAGGGAGCCGTCTCTGGGACCATGTTTTGGCATTAAGGGAGGCGCGGCAGGCGGAGGCTATGCACAGGTTGTTCCCATGGAAGAGCTGAATCTTCATTTTACCGGTGATTTTCATGCAATCACTTCAGCAAATAATCTTCTGGCGGCTATGCTTGACAATCATATCCAACAGGGCAATGAACTGCGGATCGATACCAGACAGATCGTTTGGAAGCGTTGCCTTGATATGAATGACAGGGCGCTTCGGAATATTGTTGTCGGTATGGGCGGAAAAACGGACGGTGTCGTCAGGGAGGATCATTTTGTGATCTCCGTAGCTTCCGAAATCATGGCGATCCTTTGTCTTGCGGACGATATGGAGGATTTAAAGGAAAGACTTTCCAGGATCATCGTAGCATATAATATGGACGGGGAAGCTGTCACAGCGAAGCAGTTGAAAGCGGTGGGCGCAATGGCGGCGCTCTTAAAGGATGCCATGAAGCCAAATCTGATCCAGACATTAGAGCATACGCCGGCTTTTGTTCATGGCGGTCCATTTGCCAATATTGCCCATGGCTGCAATTCTGTCCGGGCGACAAAACTTGCCTTGAAGCTGTCTGATATTGCGGTGACAGAGGCTGGATTTGGCGCAGATCTCGGTGCGGAGAAATTCCTTGATATCAAATGCCGTAAAGCCGGTCTGAAACCGGATGTCATTGTTCTGGTTGCAACAATACGCGCTTTGAAATATAATGGTGGTGTAGATAAGAGCAGATTAGGAGAAGAAAATCTGCGTGCGCTGCAGGACGGCATCGTCAACCTGGAAAAGCATATTGAGAATCTGCAGAATTACGGTGTGCCCATCGTAGTGACGCTCAATCAGTTTTCGAGTGATACCGAAGCGGAGCTTTCTTATGTACGTGCTTTTGTAGAGAAAAAAGGATGTGCATTTGCGCTTGCCAGCGTATGGGAACAAGGCGGGGAAGGCGGTCTGGAGCTGGCTGGGAAGGTGATTGGATTGCTGGAAAATGAAAGCCCCGATTTTCATTATCTTTACGAAGACGAGCTGACACCTGAGCAGAAGATTACATGTATTGCGCAGAAAATTTATGGTGCAGACAATGTATCTTATGCGGCGTCTGCGAAAAAGCAGCTGAAGAAAATTGTGGATATGGGATATGGAAGCCTGCCTGTCTGCATGGCAAAGACGCAATATTCCCTGTCCGACGATCCGGCAAAACTGGGAAGGCCGGAGGGATTCACAGTTCAGGTCCGTGAGGTGTACCTAAATGCAGGCGCAGGATTTATCGTCGTGATTACAGGATCGATCATGACTATGCCGGGACTGCCGAAGACGCCCGCAGCGGAAGGGATCGATGTGGTAGACGATAAAATTTTAGGGTTATTTTAACTTTGTAATATAAAAATGTTTCTTTACCGGATATAGTCAAGAATTTAGGATAAAAAAGGAGAGATCGTATGGCATATGTAATAGATGGCAAGAAGATCAGTCAGGAGATCAAAGATGAATTAAAAGAACAGGTGGAAGCACTGAAAAAAGATGGGAAAGAGATTGCCCTCGCCGTTATACAGGTAGGAACGGATCCTGCTTCGAGTGTATATGTGGGTAATAAGAAAAAGGCATGCGCATATATTGGCATCCGCTCGGAAAGTTATGAACTTCCCGAAACAGTTGTGCAGGAGGAATTGATTTCATTGATCGAGCGGTTAAATCAGGATGACAAGATCAACGGTATTCTTGTGCAGCTGCCACTGCCGGAGCATATTGATGAGGATGCAGTTATAAAGGCAATTTCGCCCGCCAAAGATGTAGACGGATTTCATCCGGAAAGCGTAGGCGCGCTGATGATCGGTCAACAGGGCTTCCTGCCTTGTACCCCGGCGGGAATCATCCAGCTCTTGAAGCGGAGCGATATCGAGATCGCAGGGAAAGAATGTGTTGTGATCGGACGAAGCAATATTGTTGGCAAGCCTATGGCTGTGCTGTTGCTTCGAGAAAACGGAACCGTGACCGTTACACATTCTAAAACAAAGGATCTGAAGGCTGTCTGTAAACGTGCGGATATTCTGGTGGCTGCTGTCGGTAAACCCAGAATGATCACCAGGGAATATGTCAAAGATGGCGCAACGGTAATTGATGTAGGTATCCATAGGAATGCGGAGAATAAACTGTGCGGCGACGTGGATTATGAGGATGTATTTCCAATCGCGGGTGCGATCACGCCTGTTCCGGGCGGAGTAGGACCTATGACGATTGCAATGCTGATGAATAACTGTGTGTCAGGTGCGTTGCATTAATGATCGGATGTAAAAGGAGTCAATATGCCGGTCAGGAAAGGTTCAAGGTTATATTATGATTTGTCCCAATTGTAATGCAGAAATAGCGGATGATCTTCTATACTGTCCAAAATGCGGAGAGGAAGTTCAGTTTGTCCCTTATTATGAGCCGGAGATCGAGCAAAGTATCAATGATACGTTGTCTGATATTCAAGTGGATGCGGAAGCATCTTATGAGGAATACAGGGAGTTGGATAACGAACCGGCTGCAAATGAATCGGCTGTCAATGCGTTGGATGGAACTGGATTAGATGGAACTGGATTTGATGTGGACGGATTGGAATATGTTGATCTTGATGCACCCGAAGATATGCCTGCTGAATATGATGAGCAGACCGTTTATAATGAAAACAAAGGATATGACAACACGGATGCATATGACAAAGAATATGAAGCTGCAGGTGCGGATTATGAAGCTGCAGATGAGGATTATGAAGCTACAGATGCGGAATATGAAGTTGCAGATGCGGAATATGAGTATGTAGATGAAGAATATGAAGCTGCGGATGTAGAATATGCAGATGAGGATTATGAAACTACAGACGAATTTGATGAGGAATATGAGCTGGATTATTTTGATGATTTTGATGAAGAAGATCCGCATATTATGTATCATTTCCTAAAATTTATGAAGGAAAGCAGACTGCGGTGGGTGGTGATCGCGCTTTTTCTTGTGTTGACCGCATCTGTTGTGATGGGGATTTTCAGATTTTCGAAATATATGTATCAAAACAACAGTTCTTCATATCAGGCACAGCTGGCTGCTTCCTTTGCAGCGGAAGGGAACTACGTTGATGCGATCGCCCATATGGAACGCTCTGTGATGCTTTCTTCGGAAGATACTACTTTAAAATATCAGCTGGCTGAATATTATTTTAAGAATAGCGAAGATGAAAAAGGCATATTGATGCTTTGGGAGATCATCTATGCAAAGGATGTCAATTATCAGGCAGCTTACAGAAAGATGATTGATTATTATGCCTCGAAACAGGATTATGCCATGATCAAGGAGATTCTGTCGAATTGTGAAGATATGATCGTAGTCAACCAGTTTCAGAATTATCTGGCCAATGAACCGGAATTCAGCTCACCGGAAGGCACGTATGATGAGATTGTGTATCTAAAACTGTCGTCTAATTCCGAGGGAACTATCTATTACACTATTGACGGAACAATGCCCACATATGAAAGTTCGGTCTATAAGGAACCGCTTATTCTTGATCGGGGCATTTATAAAATCAATGCGATGTTTGTGAATTCCTATGGGATAGCCAGCGATGTGGCTTCCAAGACTTATACCATTGATATTCGTGTACCAAACCCGCCCAATGTCCTTCTGGAAGGCGGCAATTATCAGAGCCCTGAGTTGATCAAGGTTGATGTGCAGCTGTATTGTACGGTTTATTACACCACGGACGGAACGATGCCAACAAATGAAAGTACGGAATATACCGGACCGGTTCCGATGCCTCTTGGCACGAGTCATTTTTCCTTCATTGCCTACAGCCAGGAGGGGATTCCGGGTGAAGTTACGGAAGTGGACTACAATCTTTCCCTTCAGGGGACAGCACAGGTGCAGGATATTACGGCAAATCTGATGCAGTATAATGTGAATCTCGGAAAAGCCACCGATCTGACCGGATCTGTTGCGGGCAATACGATGAAATATAGTTATGTTGTGTCTTCGGCAATTACGCTGGAGAATAAGATCTATTATATATTTATGGAAAATATGATTTCAAGCAGTCCCAATATGGAGCAGGGAACAATGCCGCAAAGTATGAGGACGGGAACATTCTATCTGGCGGATATCAATGACGGAAGCCTGTATAAGGGAATTCGGTCTGAAGACGGCGAATATTCCCTAGGGGAATTCATTCCACCCGAAAAATATGCACCACCACCACCACCGGTTGTGGATGTCTCAGAAAATATGATACCGTAAGGGTATGTTTTACTCATGGTAAATGCATAAGAGGCGCAATGTACTGTGCGCTTTAGGAGCAAAGGGGTGTGAAAGTATGGCGTGGTGTCCAAAATGTAAAAATGAATATGTGGAAGGTATTGTAGAATGCAAAAAATGCCATTGTAAGTTGGTAGAAAATCTGATCCGGCAGGAAGACATCATTGCCAAAGGCGCGCCTATCCAGCTCCAAAGCCTTGCTGATCTGCTGAATCAAAAGAATATTTCATCAGCGCGCGTTCAGTACGATGAAGGAGATGGAATCCATTATCTTTTGGCAGATCCGGAGGAACGGGAAACAGCTGCCGTGATTCTGAGAGAGATTGCGCGTATGGAAAATCAGATGCGTTATCAGCAGATGCGTAGTGCCGGAAACAGCAGAAATCCAGGAGGCAGTGAACTCTACCAAAACAAACGGGAACAGGCGCAAGAGGTCAGATCTTCCGCTTTTGCACTGATTATTGTCGGTTTCATAGGATTAATACTGGATATCTTATGCATATTCAATATTTTAACTATCAGGTGGAGCGCCTTTACAAAGACCGTGACCTGCTCCGTGATGGGCGTTTTATTTCTTGCAATGATTATTATGGGATTTTTGTCAGTCAAGTCTTTTAAAAGTCTGTTATCTTTTGCCAAAGAAGAAGATAAGATGACCGGCGAGATCGAAAAGTGGTATCAAAAAGAATTGACATCCAAACAAATAGACGCCATGCTGGAGGGAAGGATGGAAAGCAACTTTCCTGAGGAGGAAAAATATTTCTACAGGATTGAGCAGATCAGGCATGTCCTGACCGAAAAATTCATGAATTTGGATCCGGCGTATGCGGACAATATGACTGAGAAGATCTATCAGGAGCTGTACGAACATGAGGCTTGATATTTTATGCGTCGGCTCCATAAAGGAAAGCTTCTACCGGCAGGCGGCGGACGAATATGTCAAAAGGCTTTCGCGGTATGTCAAACTTAATATCTTTGAAGTAAAGGATGAAAAGACAACAGAAAATGCTTCCGAAAAGGAGATCCGGATGGTTTTGAAAGCCGAAGCGGCGCGTCTGGAAAAATATCTTGTTCCGAACGCCTATTTGATCGCCCTTGCCATTGAGGGAACATCTTTTACTTCGGAAGGCTTTTCCCAAAAAATATGCAGCCTGGAAACCTGCGGGAAAAGCCATCTCCAGTTTATGATCGGCGGTTCCTTGGGAATTGATGAGGAATTAAAGAAAAAAGCGGACCTTGCGATAAGTTTTTCTCAAATGACATTTCCGCATCAGCTGATGCGGGTGGTACTGTTAGAGCAGATTTACCGGGCGTATAAAATCAAAAATAATGAGCCATATCATAAGTGAGACTTTTTGATAAACAAAGGCGAAATTTATAATTAAATTAATGGAGACGTTTTACATGAAAAGAAGAATGATGCTAAGTGTGTTATGCATTTGTATACTATTGACGGCAATGGGATGTAATAGCCATCGGGAAGAACAGACAGAATCCGATATACCGGCATCCGGATACGATACGGAAACAGAGAACGAAGTGTTGCCCGAGGATGGCAGGGAATCGGCTGATATAACGGAAAGCGACCGGGAAGAACAGTCGGAATCGGATATACCGGCATCTGGAAGCGATACGGAAACAGGGAACGAAGTGATGTCTGAGGATGATAGGGAATCTGCCGGTGTAACGGAAAATGGACAGGAAGAACGCGCAGAACTGCCTCAGTGTTATGAGAAACTGATAGCTGATGCAACCGAATGTATCCAAGGGAATGTTAAAGAAGAAGTTGAAGATTATGATTTCAGCTATATTATATATTGGTACGGAGCATACTATGGCGCTTCTATGGGATTGGGGTACTTGATTGAGGATATTGACGGAGATGGAACGGAGGAACTGATTTTCGGGGAAAATAGTTCAGGGGCTTCGGATGGTACTATTTATGATCTTTATACAATCAATGACGGAGAGTTGGTTCATGTATTTGACGGCGGGGAGCGGGACCGCTATTATCTCTGTGAAAATGGAATGATCGCAAATGAAGGGTCTAGCGGCGCTTCTTATTCCAGAGACGCATATTATATCTTTATGGGAACAGAGCTTCATTTAGTGGAAGCGGTTCTCTATAACGGAACGGATTCTCCGAATAATCCATGGTTTTATTCAACAAAGACCGATGATATTTTCGATCTGGGAAATGCGGAGCCAATCAATAAAGATCAGGCATGGGCAATCATAGAAGGGTATGTTTACGCGCATACGACGTTCATTCCATTTGTAGAGGAATAAGGACATTTAATCAATGCTCATAGGTTACGCAGGGCTTTGGGATAATGGTTTTTCAGTCTGCCGTTCGATGCCTTAAAGCCGCCGAGGGGACATCCCTCACAGCAGATAACGCCGTACCCCTTTGATACGCAGTCATCTGCGATCTCCTGACCGGAAAGATACTGTAGGATACGGGAATCTTCCGGCGGAAGAGAAAGCGTGTTGCGGCAGAGACTTCCGTATGCATGAAAGAAATGATGATGCGGCGTAAAACGGTTTTTCTCCATCATGCCTGCCGTAACGCCGCATAAAGTAATGCCATGGGGCGGAAGCAGGGCGTGATGATTTTTTGGCAATGCGATGATTTTGTCCTGATGTTCATAAAAGGAAATTTCGGACAGGTCAAAATGATCGGCGAAAGCTTCCATAACGAGGGAACTGTTTTTAGAAGATATTTTATGCAGAGCCGGAGAGGTACCTGCATATTGATTGTTCGGGTTTTCAGGTAACGTCCCCGGTTTTCGGAAATACGCCATAAACTGTCCTTCGCCTTGGAAAAGGTGCGGATAAGACCTTCTGCAGCAGGTAAGATCTTCGCCAAAGGCGGGAGCGGTGACTGACCGTATCTGTTCCGGTATGGCATAGGGTTCCAGAGAATATTCCTGAAGCAGCCAATGGACAATATCCTCGTTTTCCTCAACGGAATAGGTGCAGGTGGAATAGACCAGAATACCTCCCGGAAGCAGTGTATTTACTGCATGACTTAGAATTTCCTTTTGCCGCTGCTGGCAGAGAAGGACATTTTCCGGGGACCATTCATGGATGCTTTCCGGATATTTACGGAACATTCCTTCCCCGGAGCAGGGAGCATCCACTAAAACCATATGGAAATATCCCGGATAATAGGAAGCGATCTCCTGCGGCGTTAATTTGGTAACCACAACATTGGGATATCCCATCCGCTCGATATTGCTGATCAATATTTTGTTTCTGGAGGGATTGGGTTCATTGGCAAGCAGAAAACCTTGATCGGATAAACGGGATGCGATCTGCGAGCTTTTTCCCCCGGGAGCGGCACACAGATCAAGGATACGCCAGTTGGGGGCGATGTTGATCCCGCTGACAGGCAGCATGGCAGAGGGGTCCTGGGAATAAACAGCTCCGCCATGGTGGAATGGATGCATACCGAGTTTAAGTCCATTTTCCACAGCATTATTGAAATAAAATCCAGATTTAATATTAAGTATAGGCGATGCGGAATGGTCAAAGCACTGTAATAAAGCCTCTTCCGAGAGTCGTTTGGGATTTAGATGAATCCCTTTTACCGCCGCTTCGTCATAGGAGGCTTCAAAAGCGGGATACTCCCCGCCTAACATATATTTCATTCGTTGGATAAATGGTTCCGGCAGTTTCATAGTAAGTGGATTGTAGCATAAACGGATACGGAATGTCAAAGCATCCATGGAAAAAACCGTTGAAAGGAGATTCTGTTTGATGAGAATGTATGATCTGATCGTAAAAAAGCGTAATGGCGGTGTTCTGGAGGCAGATGAGATCCGCTGGATGATCAAGCAGTATACGGCAGGAAATATCCCTGATTATCAGATGTCCGCTATGATGATGGCGGTATATTTTCAGGGAATGGATGAACAAGAGACATTGGAATTGACGCTGGCGATGCGGGACAGCGGTGATATTTTGGACCTTTCCGGAATCAAGGGGGTCAAGGTGGATAAACATTCCACTGGGGGTGTGGGCGATAAGACGAGCATTACACTTGCACCGTTGGTATCTTCGGTAGGGGTCAAGGTTGCGAAGATGAGCGGTCGAGGCTTGGGACACACCGGCGGAACCATCGATAAGCTGGAAAGCTTTCCGGGGTTTTCGACAGGGATCTCAACGGATCATTTTTTTGATCAGGTCAATCGGATCGGGATCGCTATTATGGGGCAGACGGCAGAACTTGCGCCGGCGGATAAAAAGCTCTATGCACTAAGGGATGTGACGGCGACGGTAGATAATTTTTCGCTGATCGCCAGCTCGATCATGAGCAAGAAGCTTGCAGCCGGTGCGGACGCTATTGTACTGGATGTCAAATGCGGCAGCGGCGCTTTTATGAAAAAACGCGAAGATGCCATGCGTCTGGCGGAAGAAATGGTTAAGATCGGCAAGGGGGCAGGGAAATTCACCACCGCGTTTTTGACAAATATGGATCAGCCCTTAGGCTTTGCTGTGGGCAATGCGTTAGAGGTGAAAGAAGCGATTGATACATTGAAAGGAAAAGGGCCGGAAGATTTTTCGAAACTGTGTATGACGCTTGGCACGCAGATGGTTCTGTCAGCAGGCATTGCGAAGGAGGAAAAAGAAGCGGAGGAAATGCTGCAAAAATCCATTGATTCCGGCGCGGCGCTTGATAAACTGGCGGAGTGGGTCGACGCGCAGGGCGGCGATAAAAAAGCTGTGTATCAGCCGGAGCTTTTACCGTGCAGCCGATATCAAGCCGTACTGACCAGTCCAAAGAGCGGCTATATCGGACATATCACATGTGACGAGGTCGGTGTCTGTTCGTTGATCTTAGGCGGAGGCAGGGAGACAAAGGAGAGTGAGATCGATCTGTCTGTAGGTATTGTGCTGAAAAAGAAAGTCGGCGATCCGGTAGAAGAAAATGAGGCGCTGGCGGAGCTCCATTATAATGACGAGCAAAAATATCTTCAAGCAAAAGAACGGCTTTTGAACGCCTATACGATACAGGAAAAACAACCCGGACATACGGAAATTATTCTGGATAAAGTCATGTAACAGGCAATTATTTCATAGCATATAAAAAAAGAGATTATATGCCATGGATATAGCAGATATCAGGGCAGCCATGACCGGTGATCATGAGCTGACAATTGAAAATTATAAAGGGATCGTGGAATATCAGGATGATCGCATCCTTGTATGCGGCAGGGAACAAAAACTTCTGGTGACGGGGTGTGGGCTTTGCATTGATTATTATTCCAAATTTGATCTGCATATTTTAGGCAGGATAGAATCTCTGCAATGGCTTAGGTAGCTGGCTTATCATGATAGGAAGATTGCTTCGCCGTCTGTTTTTTATTGAACAGCATTTGTGCATCAAAGGGGAGCATGCGGAACGTTTTATCAACCTTTGTGCAAAGAACGACATTCGTCTGGAAAAGATCAAAAGGACAGAAGAAAATGTACGGGCTGTGGCAATCGGTTTCTGCGAAGCAAAGCTTAAGGAACTGGCGGATAAGGCAGGCATTGAAGTTACGATCACTAAGAGAAGCGGATTATTGTATCGTTTTCTGCTTTACCGGTGCAGGATCGTGTTTTATCTGATGCCGCCGGCCATCCTTGTAGGTCTGTGGGTATTATCCGGTTATATATGGTCTGTCAAGCTGTCCGGCAACAGCGCCATTACTTCCGATATGATGTATGATTATC
Organism: Lachnospiraceae bacterium UBA7481; assembly: GCA_002478505.1. Lineage (GTDB taxonomy): Bacteria > Bacillota > Clostridia > Lachnospirales > Lachnospiraceae > NK4A136. The sequence continues at coordinate 3,331 of DLOP01000180.1, read as the reverse complement.
TGATAGAGCAGGAAT
>DLOP01000180.1:2801-3227 GCA_002478505.1 Lachnospiraceae bacterium UBA7481 | reverse complement strand
CCTGTCTCATGATTGACATTAAGGAAAATGAACTGACAGGAACGGATCCATCATATAACAGCACCGGATATGGAGACATGATTTCGCTGGAGCAGGGCATGGTAGCTTCCATCATTACACGTGCCGGCGTTCCGCAGTGCAAAGCAGGAGACAGCGTATCACAGGGGCAGATCCTTGTGAGCGGGGAAATCCCCATCTACAATAATACGGGGGATACCGTGATCAGCCACCGTTATGTGGATGCGGATGCGGATATTATGCTGCAATATGAGATCAGCTATCTGGATTATGTATCAACAGAGGTGTGCATCAAAGAATATACGGGCGCTGTAAAGGAAGCCTTCTTTATCAATACGCTTCTGGGAGATTGGCGGATCGGCACGCAGGAAACGCCATATGTGACGTTTGATCATTATTCTTCCTGTT
>DLOP01000180.1:0-2646 GCA_002478505.1 Lachnospiraceae bacterium UBA7481 | reverse complement strand
TTGCTGATGAGATGCAGTATATTCCCGGAATACAGGGCATATACCTTTCCGGACGTTTGAGTATATGTGCGCCGGGCGGAGTATTTGTACCGATGGAAAAGCCGGTTGATTGAATCCGGCATGAGGGCTAATATGAACCATGAGCATAAAGAACAACTCAATATTGACAGCGATGCCATGCGAATGATCTTTGGAGAATGTGACCGTTATATCAGCAAGATGGAGCGGGAGCTTTCGGTGGAGGTGATCAACCGCGACGGCGTCCTGCAGATTTATGGGGAACCGTCTTCGGTACGTAAAGCAAAATCCCTGATCTTAGATCTGATAGAGATTTCCCGAAATGCGGATTCGCTGGAGGCGCATAAGGTGGAGTATGGCATTGAGATGGCAAAGGAAAATAAAGAGGATGTCCTGCTGGCGTTGGAGGAGGATGTTATCTGCCATACAATGAACGGTAAAGCGGTAAAACCCAAAACAGAAGGGCAGATGAAATATGTAGAAGCCATTCGTAATGATATGATCGTATTTGGGACAGGTCCTGCCGGGACGGGAAAAACATATCTTGCCATGGCAATGGCAATTACTGCATTTAAACGGGAAGAGGTCAGTCGTATCATTCTGACAAGACCGGCGATCGAGGCCGGAGAAAAGCTTGGATTTTTACCGGGGGATCTGCAGAGTAAAGTGGATCCGTATCTCCGTCCGTTATATGATGCGCTTTATCAGATCATGGGCGCGGAGGCGTTCAGTAAAAATATGGAAAAAGGTCTGATCGAAGTGGCGCCTTTGGCATATATGAGGGGCAGGACGCTGGATAATGCCTTTATTATTTTAGACGAAGCGCAGAATACGACGCCGGCACAGATGAAGATGTTTCTGACCAGGATCGGTTTCGGCTCCAAAGCGGTCATTACCGGTGACCGGACACAGAAAGACTTATCTCAGGGAACTGTTTCCGGTCTTGACGAGGCGTGCCGGGTTCTTTCCAAAGTAGAGGGAATTTCTTTTTGTACGCTGACCAGCAAGGACGTGGTGAGACATCCGCTGGTCATGAAGATTGTACAGGCGTATGAAAAATATGAGCATTCAAAGCAAGCAAGACCATCGAAGAAATCAAAATAGATGGCCGCATATAGCTCCATAATACCGCTTAATGGCATACCGAAAACAGGAGAGCAATCCACATGACATTATATTTTGAAAAAGAAACAACGGAAGAAGCTTTGATGGATTATGAGGCGACTGCAAGAGATGTGGTCAATGAAGTGCTGGCATTTTACCACTGTCCATATGAGGCATGCGTCTCTGTTTATCTTGTTGATGAAGCTACAATACAAAACGCCAATCATGAGACCCGCGGCATTGATAAAGTTACGGATGTACTGTCTTTTCCCAATGTTTCCTTTGCGGAGGAAGCGGATTTTTTAATTCTTGAGGAAGATGGGAATCATTATGCTTATTTTGATCCTGATACGGAAGAATTGATCTTAGGTGAGATTATGATCTGCCACAAAAGAATGGTGGAGCAGGCAGGACAATATGGGCATAGTATTTTGCGGGAATATGCATTTTTATTGACGCACAGTATGCTGCATCTTTTGGGATATGACCACATGGAAGAAGAGCAGAGACTTAAGATGGAAGAAGCGCAGAGAGTGATATTGGAACGGCTTTCTATTACAAGAGATCTGGATGCGCAAGCAAGATAAAGAGCACAGATGCTTTCGGACAGAGAAAGGACAAGACATATGGGCAAAAGAAAAAGAACAGAAAAAATACAAGACAATTATCCTGGGGAGGATCTGGTTATTCCGGCAGTGATCTTAATGATCATTCTGCTTGCTTCATGGACATGGGCAGTAATCGTATCCAAAAACGGGCTGCGTGGTTCGGCATATTTTTTTACGGCGGCAGACCTGATTCTGATACTGATGGTGTCACTGCCTTATACATTGAAGTCTGTTATTGCATCCCTTGTTTATAAAAGAGTGGAGCAGCGGCAGTACCGGAATGCGAAAAGCATATTGAACGCAGGGTTATTGATCTCTATTTTATACAGTATTGTGACCATCCTGCTGTTATATATCTTTGCGGATTCATTATGCCAGTCTGTACTGATTGGCCCGAAAAGTTATCTGACGCTGCTCATATTAAGCTGCACAATATTGTGTTACAGTATTTCCTGCACGTTTAAGGGATATTTTGAAGGCATGGGCGGTTCATTTCCGATATTGACGACAACGCTGACCGGACAGCTGGTGATGGCGATTGCAGCGGCTATTTTTTCCGGCATATTTATGACGCGGGGGATCAAAGCTGCCAATGTGCTCGGAACACAGGAAACACGTTATGCATATGGCGCTGCCGGTGCAGCTATCGGAGTATCTATCGGGGCTGCTGTGGTATGTGTTCTGATGATATTTATGTATCGGCTTTATGGAAATTATTTCAGAAAACTGTTAAAGAGAGATACCGTCAAGCGAAGGACGGATACGGTAGATATCGTTATTCAGCTTGTCATGCAGGTGCTTCCCATGGCAGGCAGCTATTTTGTGGCTCTTCTTTATCCGGTCATTGATCAGATCATCTTTTTCAGTACGGGAGAACTGCGGGGGGAGACGGTCATGCTGACCTATCAATGGGGCG
>DLOP01000120.1:20773-21066 GCA_002478505.1 Lachnospiraceae bacterium UBA7481 | reverse complement strand
TCAGTTTTTGCCAATGGTGCTTCGTACTGCTGCGAGAAGGGGGTGCGCGGTCATGCCATTGGCAAAATTTGGCATCCCCGACCAATCATTATGATACCGCTGTTTTCCTCTTATTTACTGATTATGTTCTGTCTGCCATGAGCTATACCATGAAGCCGAATCGTCCTGCAAAGGATTATACTGTACAGTAAGTTGCTCTAGGCTTGTTAATCCGTCTAATACGCTAAGATCGCTGATATTATTTCCCGACAAAGCAAGAATATGCAAATTTAACATACCTTCAAGTGCGCTTA
>DLOP01000120.1:15808-20741 GCA_002478505.1 Lachnospiraceae bacterium UBA7481 | reverse complement strand
TCATTCCGCTTAATGCGCTGATATCGCTGATTTCATTGCCGTTTAATTTCAGAATTTCCAAATTTTTCATTCCGCTTAATGCGCTGATATCGCTGATATGGTTATTATCTAAGTTCAGTTCCCGCAGATTTGTTAGTCCGCTTATAGCACTGATATCGCATATCCCCCAAGATTTCCCAGCTACCACATCCTGACTTAAGTCTAACTTCTCAAGATTTGTCAGTCCGCTTATTGCGTCAAGATCAGTATTTCTCGTATGTGCCAAATTCAGTTCCCTTAAATTCGTAAGACTGCTTAATGCGCTGAAGTCGTTTATATCGTAAAGTCCACCCAGGGAAAGTACTTCCAGATTCGTAAGACCGCTTAATGCACTGATATCACACTCGTCGATTCCCGTCATGAATCTCCAGGCCCCACATCCCCACAGATCCAGTTCCCGCAGGTTTGGCAGACTGCCCAACACGCTTATGTCAATTAACGCCTTATTATATGACAGATCCAGAACCTGCAGATTCTTTAATTCTCCCAAGGCATCAATGTGACTCAGATAACCAATCCAAACTATAGTTCCATCTGGGGCAATATGTTCGTTGTGTTCGCCGATAAATCTAAGGTCAAGCTCTGTATATTCCCATACATCGCTTAACATGATATCCCTGTTATAGATGCCGGTAATATACTCCATATGAGACTGTAGGCTTTGGTCTTCCCACTCCATAACATGATCTTCGAGTCCTGCATCTTTCCACGATACAAATACAGGTATTCTTTCTGATACGGCATTATCTAATACAACATCTTCTGATACTGTATTTTCTGATATGACATCATCTGATACCGTATTTATTAATATTGTATTTTCTGATACGACATTCTCTGATACCGCTCTTTTGGCAATCTCGTTTTCTGATACTGCTTCCCCGGAACATCCCGTCAGCAAAAGCAGAATACAAATACCTGCCGCTATTGATTTGTCTTTCATCCTCTTTTCTAAATATTTATAAATCATATCCATGTTATATCGTCTCCTTATTTATAAATTTTCAAAATTTTCAATATGTTCATTATAAAAATCCAATCTTTTCGTTGCATATCGACAATCATCCCATCCGGTTGGTTTATAGCTTACTGCTGTGCGGCAATCATCAGGATCAGTATTATCTTCTCTGTAATACAAAGTTATGGAACCATCCTCATGCTTTCCCCCATCTGGATCATAGTATGTATCCTTACTAAATTCTACATAATTCCAACTCATAAAAAATCTTCCAATTCCTATTGGCCAAAATTCTGATCCATTGACAGCACATTGTGTTCCTGTAAACATCATTAACTTATAATCTTCATAACTCCCTGCATATGTATCATCTTTATATACTTCATTCCAATCTGTTTCTATACACTCATTTAACGAAAGAGACTTTCCGCCAATTTCTGCCTTTTCATATACGCACCAATACCATAGCGCAGATTCTATAGGATAATTTACTGATATATATTCTGCGACAGATAGTAAATCAGAATTTTTGAAGATGCAATCACAAGGATTCTTCGCATCTGGTTTATTATAATTTTTAAAACCGGCAATATAACTATTTAAAATCTCCTTTTCTTCTTCATCCTCCGTATTAGAAATTAAATACTCAAGAAATTCCTTTTGATCAGGTCCTGTAAGCTGAATCAAACCTGCACCACATGTATTAGGAGTATATTTTAGACCGTCGAATTGAGCTATACTACGCTGTTCAAGCATATATTTTCCATTTTCGCACTCAATTGAAATTGTAAATAGGAAAAATGTTATACTTTCTTCATCAGTAAGACCGTATTCCAGCATCAATGCTTTCATTTCTTCTATAAAATTATCACCTAATCTAGGATCTATCTTATCAAGATCCCAACCTAAATCATTTCGAAAAACAGCTTCATTGATATATTTTTCTACAGTAGTTCTTTCTGCAATAACCTTCTCAATTTCAGTATACACATTCCGTGCCTGTTCTTTTAAATCAAAAATATTATAATCCCCCGGGCCATTAGTCTGCTTTTTAATATCTAACAAACAGTTATAGTTTTCTTCAGATATAAGCCCATTGTTATATAAAGCTTCCAATCCGTCAATGCGACCAAAAGAAATTGATTCTGACTCTCTAATATAATGCATAAGTTGACTCATAAAAGCTACTTCCGGTTCACCTATTATCCCTTGCGCTTCTGCTTCAACAATAATAGTGGTTCTTTCTGCAATAACCTTCACAATTTCAGTATATACATTCCGTGCCTGTTCTTTTAAATCAAAAATATTATAATCCCCCGGGCCATTAGTCTGCTCTTTAATATCTAACAAACAGTTATAGTTTTCTTCAGATATAAGCCCATTGTTATACAAAGCTTCCAACCCGTCAATACGGCCAAAAGAAATTGCGTCTGAATAACTGATATAATACTTAAGTTGATTCATAAAAGCTATTTCCGGTTCACCTATTATCCCTTGCGCTTCTGCTTCATTTATAATACTTGTTGCTTGATCTTCTCCTCCGCCTGAATCTAAAACAATTACTTCCGGCTGTTGTTCTCCCTTGCCATTCTGTGTAGATTCTGTCCTGTCGACAGCCTTACTCACATTTCCTCCGTACAGCAACGCCATATTGGAATTGCCGTCAGTCATAGAATCCATAAACTCCGTCATTGTACGAACCATGGCGATCTGTTCCTTGATTTTTTCCTGACACTCCCGCATACGTCCCGCGTATCTTGCATCGATCTCCGCCACGTTTTCAAAAACCGTATTTACCCTGTTTCTTGTTATTTCATTGGTTTCCAGTACTCTTTCATGATACTTATCTACATACTTCGTATACGCGCTTACTGCAAGCTTGTCCGGCCAGTCCCCGAACTCTTCCGCACTGCTTCCGCACCATTCCATAAAAGATTTCCATTCCCTGTTATCTATTTCATCCAGCGCCCTAAAAATTTCCTGTCTTTTTTCTTCTGAAAACTCCCTTACCATGCCGCAGTCCACACTCCTTCCTCAATCTGCCATTATCACCATGATCCATCTACACCGCATTCTTCTTTATCTAATGATAAACGATAATGCGCTGCAAGATAATATACTTTAACCGTTTCCATACAGTCTTCGCCTTCTTCAAATACGGTTAACAGAAGATCATACTGAGGCCAACCCATGTAATTGAAATTTGATGCGACATATAAATATGTCTTTCCATCAATTTCCATCTCCCAATCGCAATCACGCCTCATTAGCCAATCTCCGCAGTCCCATGCTATAAGAGAAAAAGCTTTCTCTGATAAATAATCTCTCTCTGCGTTATTTCTCGGATTTCCCAGATCTATCCCTGCAAGATAATCCGTATGATCTCCTTCCCTGCTATAAATTTCATTCAGTGTATAGCCTGCCAATTCCCTGTTTGCCGCCATGACATTCCAAGGTTTTTCGGAATCATCGGAAGTTGTCCCATCATATCCGTCATTCCAACATACTAACAATTTTCCAAGTAAGATATACTTCGTTCCTTCATAATCTAAAATATCTGAAACAGCAGCCGTATATGGAGCTGTTCCATATCCAATGATATTCCATCCACACTCATCATCATATTCCATAACAATCATCTGCCTATAGGCTACAGCTCCGGTACCCTCGACACTTCTAAAAAATATATATTCCTCCTCTCCGTCCGAATCAATGTCCACTGCAATCAGGCTATAATTCCCTATCCCTTCTCCAAGCTGATCAAGCGGAAAGTCAGATATCTCGTAACCATGTATTATCTCATAATCTGTATCATATGACCGCCATATAGTAGCTCCTTCCGGTGGACAACCGTGTATGCTGTCATTTTCATATACCAGAAGCTGCTGCAATTCTTCAGGAAATCCTTCGCAAAATTCTCCTATGATATCTTCTTCCCTGACAATACAATCCGGCACATCAAATGGCTCATGTATTGTTTCCCTTAGGTCTAAAAATATTTTGTTTTCTGCAAATACCTCATTATAATTCACTATGAAATTTCCATCCATACGGTATCTGAATTCTGTATTTGCTGTTTCTTCCGCAGCGCTCTCTCCGCTTTCTTCCTCTTCTTCAATAGTACTATCTTCTGCTGTTTCTATGGGATCGGCAGCATTCTCTCTATCCCCCATTGCAGCTTCTTCATTTATATCAGGATCATCAACCGCCGTATCTTCATAAGTACAGGCGGAAACTAAGATTACGGCAATGGTGATAACTATTAATATGTTTCTGGTCTTTTTATTCATTCTAATGCTCCTCAAAATAGTCTATTAAATTATTATATAGGTCTAATCTATCATTCCAGCCATTAGGAATATAACTAGTTTGTTTATACACCCTGTAACCATCCCCATTTGTATATTGATAACTATTATAATACGCCGGTGTTCCGACCATATCGTCTTCTGTATCTACAAACGTCAATTCTATTTTATTGCCTACAATAGTTACATCATTATACGGATATAAGAATCTGCCCTTTCCTCTTGCAGTAAATTCAGAACCGTTTACAGCACACGTCACTGCCAAAAACATAGTATCATCGTCTATTACCCCATGATACTGCTCAATGCATTCATTTATAGATAGATATTGACCATCGATTTCAAAGCTTGCCCGATTATATGACCAAAACCATACAGCTGATTCATAAGAATAATATTCTGCTATATATTCTGCTACTGTCATACCATTGTATTTATATGATTCGCAAAAAACACTTCGTCTTCATTTATTATCCCTTGCAATTCTGCTTCTTTTTATGATACTTGTTACTTGCACTTCTGCCCTGGGTATGTCCAAAACAATTACTTTCGGCTGTCATTCTACTTCCATATTCTCCGTCTCCACCTGTTCCGAAAACAGATACTCCGTCAATTCTTGCTGTTCCGT
>DLOP01000120.1:633-15797 GCA_002478505.1 Lachnospiraceae bacterium UBA7481 | reverse complement strand
TGATCGGTGCTTTCCTGAGAGAACAGATCAGTTACGCCATTAATATCCAGAATGGAGTTATATGTAGTTTTATCCCGATTTTTCCATGCTTCCCCATCCAGGGTAAGAATGCTTGATGTTCTGGTATCCCCTTCTTCATATTCCTCTGATGTTAATGCATCGTCCTCTCTTAAAAAGATGAATCTTTTCTTCTCTTTTCTGTTATGTGATGTTATATTCTGCTTCCCAGATGATTGTTAATTTTTCAATTATGTCATCAGTTCTCTCTTAACACCAATTTTATGTCATAATTGGCTGCAAGATAATAGGACTTCACTATTTCCCACATTCCATTATCTGTCTGGTGCAGCACTGTTAGTACTCCATCATGCTCTTCTCTACTAGTTCTCTCATAGTAGCTACGTGCTACCACATATAAATATTGCTCATCGTCGTTGAACTTTTCCCAGCCATAACACAACTCAAAATTAATGCTATTTGTAATCCATGTTGATAAATTAAGATTCACTCTTTCCGCATTAATATCTTCTATTGTCTCCCAATTAATATTTTCCAGATAATCAAAGGAATCCTCCTGCGTATTGCTATACATCTCATAAGGAGTATAATTTGTTACGGTCTTAACAATTTCTAATTCATTCCAACAAGGATCCTGTCCTAGAACAGGGTCATTTTCCCAATATGACAAATTCGGTATTTCTGTGTCATTATTCCAACAGGATAAGATTTCTCCCATTAACAAATAAAATTTATTATCATAATTCAATATTTCCATGCATCCTGTAGAATCTAAAACATTATGACCTCCTATTTGTGTCCATTTGTCATCAACATATTTTACAATCGTCAGACTGCTACCATATTGCCCTGTACCAATTAAACCAGGAACTGCATACTCATTGTTACCATCACCATCAATATCTAAAACCCATAAACAGCTATTTGGCTGTTTATATGCGGCTGCACAAATCTCTTCATAGGGAATATCTCCTGCATTCTTCGAAGTAATTTCCTCGCAATCAGCCTCGTACTGCATCCAGTAATCATCTCGTTCATCTTTAATATCATCATTGCAGTATATCAATATGTCCTGAAGTTCTGTAGGAAAGTTGTCATTATAATCTCCAACCGCAACTTCTCTTGGCGCATCATACATACTACCCCAATATGTTTCAAATGCCACATCAAAATTGATAATATCATCTGGTTCAATATAATAAGTAATTTCAAGCATTTCATTTTCTGATACCTCATTTAAAGGTAATTCATTTTGGGATAATTCATTTTCAGAAATCATATCTCCAGACACATCATCGCCTAAAATAAATTTATTTTCATTCTGTCCTAAAGTCACATCACCTTCTTGCGAACAACCTACTAATAAAACCATAATACTCATGCCGAAAATTTTTAAAATCTTTCTCATATTTTCTCCTTTTTCTATAATTTTCGTTTCTAGTTAATTTAATGAATTAGCAGTCAACAAGCCATTAAAATGATCAATACTATTTATATATATATCTTCTCTCTGATCCCAATTTTTTGGCAAACGACTATCATGATCTTCTGTTTGGGAATTCACCTCAGGATTTCTACAAAATATTACATTTATTCTGTTATTCTCTATCCATACTGGATTTTCAGGAATAAATAATCTTCCCGTTCCTTCTTCATGAAAATCTGATCCCGCAACAGCACATTGTGTTGCCAAAAACATTATATCTAATTCCTTCTCACTTCCGTATTTTTCAATGCAATCATTAATTGTTATCCAATCTCCATCAATCATTATCTTCTCCGTATAATTACACCAATACCAAAGTGAAGCCTCAATTGCATAATTGGAAGCAATATATTCGCAAACATTCTGCCCATTAATGATAACTTTATTATCACATGGATCTTCCTTGCTTGGATTATCTGAATTTTCAAATCCCTGTATGTATTGGTACAAAATATTTTTTTCATTGTCATCATCTGAGTGATCATATACATATTGAAGAAAGCTTTTCTGATTGCTTCCCGTAACCTGAATCAATCCCGCCCCGCGGGTATTAATTGTGTACGACTTATCATCAAACCAATTATCATTGTATAATTCCGTCATTTTACGTCCCCAGCTGCACTCATGTGTACTTGTCATTAAAAATAAAATTATACTTCTTTCATCCGTAAGACCGTATTCTATCATTAATGCCCTCATGTCTTCTATATAATTTTCACCTAATCTGTGATCTATCATATCAAGATTCCAGCCTAACGCTATCAGTGTATCCTTTCTTATATATAATTCCAAGATTTTTTTCTCTACTTCAGCATATGCCTCCCGTGCCTGTTCTCTTAAGTCCTCAATATCATAATCCCTATCATTACTCTTTGAAATCGTATCTATAATTTCTTTCAAACAATTGTAGTTTTCTTCTGATATAAGACCTCTGTCACGCAGGCAGTCCAGTTCTGCCATGCTTGCATCGTAATCCAAATCATCTGATCGTCCGTCAATAAAATCAGTGATTTGATTTACAAAAGTAAATTCTGATACATTTATAGATTGTCACGTATACGCGCTTACTGCAAGCTTGTCCGGCCAGTCCCCAAACTAACCGTGCCTTTCCACAACCTGCGAATTTGGGCCGCAGGCACAAATTCGAGATTGAAAAATCATTGATTTTTCAATCTGCTCCCGCACCATTCCATAAAAGATTTCCATTCCCGGTTATCTATTTCATCCAACAGTCTGAAATTTCCTGTCTTTTTTCTTCTGAAAACTCCCTTACCATGCCCAGTCCATACTCCTTCCCCAAAACAGATACTATGCGGAGAATGCCTGTTTTTGACATTCTCCTGTGTGAGAAGTACTTCTCACACTGATATCTCTATGTTCTTTTTATCCGCTTCCTTAAAACCTTTGATGACTCAGTCCAGATACTTTGACGTGCTTTCCATCAGTATTTCCGCTACCTATCAGGTTTCTTTTTTGCATCCTAGTCCTCCAGATAGTACCAGTATAATTTCATCCATCTTTCCCATGTATACTGGTCTAGTTCATATCCATTACAATAATAGCTGTCCCGTTCCGTAAAGAGTCCATCCCTGTCTTCATCCACCCGGATAAAACTGTCTGCCAGAACAATTCTGACGTCATAGACATCCGTATAGATCTCATAGTATAAATAAGATTCCGTTCCGATTTCTTCATCCAGCGTATGTTCCAAAATACCGCCAGAATTCAAGAATTTCACTCCGGTATTTTCTTCATTATCATAAATGATTTTAAATTCTTCACCGTACACTGCCGCTATCGCGAATCCTTTCTCCCCATAATAAAACAATACTATTGGGTTCCCCGGCAAAGCATGACAGCCGACATCCCCATATTCTACTCGGTCAGGCTGATATATTGCCATCAATTCATCATAACTGTCATTCTGCATCCGCCCGATTTTGCAGTAATACTCCAGATGATGTGTCGCTACCAGTTCATCTATATATTCCCTTTCATCAGTCAGGAAAAATTCATCCGTATAAATCAGACTGTACATACATGCAATGTTATATTTTACATCCCCAACGGAATCTAAGACCACCACGACCACATCCTTGTTAAGTCCTGACTGGATATCTCTTCTCAAAAACAAATATTCATAACTCTTCCCTTCCACTTCTACCGGCAGGTAATAACGTTCAAAAAAAGAGAGTCCCTTGCCTGCCTCAAAGCACCAGTTAGTGCCGTTATATATCCGCAACACCGGCAAATGGTTTTCCAGTCCTTCCGGCAGATAGGCTTTAAAGTCTATCCCTTCATATCCTTCCGCCCGGTAACCCTCATGCCATGTATAATCCCCTTTTTCTACCCATCCCATGATATATTCCAGATAGGTATTTCTCAAGGAATTAAAGACTGGTGTATAAGTTGCCGGGGTGTCTTCATGTCTTTTGGATAAAAGATCGCACCCTGCACTGCACCGCACCAGAGCACGTCCCATATATAGATAGTAATCCCCCTCATAATACAGGCTTTCCAGTCCCAACTCATCAAGCTCCTGATAGAAACATAATACGGGTTCCCCGTCAACTATTTTATATACATATCCCATGTTTCTATAATCTACCCTAAACAGGTATTCCATTTCCCCATCCCCATCCAGATCAAGCTCCTGATACCGACTGTCGTAATTTATAGCATACAACTGTTCATAAGAGATTTCAGAAGGCATTTCATAAGGGAATTCATCAAGCGTATGCCATTCCAGTCCCGTATTGTATTCTTCAAAATGGGCATCCACTTCCCTGTAATGTTCTATTTCATACCGGAATGCTTCCTGTAATTCCTTCGGAAAAGTATCGCAAAAGGAAACTACGATCCGCTCCCTGTCCGCTGGCTGGGCAAGCACCATTTCCTTCAGGGCATCCTCGTAATTCAGCATATTTTCCGAAACAATATAAAACCCATCCGCAGCGAACTGATCCGGCAGCAACACATAAGAATCCTCATTCCCTGTCTGGATTTCTGCAGGATCTTCCGTGACTTCCGCACCGGATACGCTTTGTTCGGGCATATCTTGTTCTGATATGCTTCCCGTCTGTCCATCATTGATTCCACATCCCCACTGTAGAATACACAGCAGGACACATATAACACCAAAACACTTTTTCATTTAATTTACCTCCGCAGCATCGTCATATACAATTATCAGCTCAACACGATATTTTGACATGTCCCCGTTGTCTGTACCATTTGCCGGATCAACCCCATCCTTAGGGTTTCCAGACCCCATAAATTCAATAATGGAGCCGTCCGCGTCCTGTGTTGCACCTATTGTGCTATTTACATCCCGAACTGATACTCCAGTCATATATACCCCATTACCAATGCCACCTGTATGCTCCTTTATGTCTCCACCATAAACGCACTCTATTGTCAGCATATCGTTCGGATCATCGACATTTACCAGAATAACGTCTATCGGACATCCAAAATATTTGGAGAAGTCATCAAAATCGAGACTATAATCTCCATCCTCACCATATTTAATAAGTAAAACATTTGGTCCTACCGTCACCAGATATCTTCCGTTTTCATCCACCCACCACCAATCATTCTCCAGATAAAAAGTAAAATCTTGATCGCCTAATTTTACGGAAAAACTGTTCCCCGATCTTTCATACTTTAAACCAACGAGCTTATAATATTTCTCCATTTCATCCATATTGTTACCCAGATAAGAATACCAGTCATAATGTGGAAGGCTACTCCGGCCTGACATATCAGGTTTAAAACAATTCATCAGGCTACTTCTTTGTGGGTCATCAGTATAAATCGGATTATAAGGATTATAATTACCAAGCTGTATCGTATGATCAAAAGTCTCTACCTGCGGATTGCCCCTATATGCCACTAAAGAGTCACAAAGAGTTACAGTATATTCTGTAGAATACTGTTCTATATTATTCATAATATTATCATATTTATCTTTGTTATATCTGTATGTAATATACAAACTGTTCAGCTCATTTTTATGGTATCTCATCAAATAAGAAATAAACGCGTCATCATAACCCTTCTCACGTAAATGTTCTGCAGCCCATTCTATTCCCATTATCTTTATATTTTTCGCTTCTTCACCATTCTCATTTACACTTCCTTTGCTCAGCAACGCCATATTGAAATTGCCATCAGTCATGGACTGCATAAACTCTGTCATTGTATTGACCATGGCGATCTGTTCCTTGATTTTTACCTGACATTCCTTCATACGTCCCGCGTATCTTGTATCGATCTCCGCCACGTTTTCAAAAACGGTATTTACCCTGTTTCTTGTCATTTCATTGGTTTCCAGTACCTTTTTATGGTACTCATCCACATACATCGTATACGCACTTACTGCAAGCTTATCCGGCCAGTTCCCAAACTCTTCCGCACTGCTCCCACACCACTCCATAAAAGATTTCCATTCCCTGTTATCTATTTCGTCCAGCAGTCTGAATATTTCCTGTCTTTTTTCTTCTGAAAACTCCCTTACCATATCTCATCCTACTCCTTTTTTAAATTTTCACTTTAATATCCCTGATTATTTTGCCAAATCGTAAAATTTAAAATTATTATAATTTATAAATATAATAATAACAAGATTAATTGTAATTTTATAAATATTAAAATGTTATAATATATTTTATTAAATCTTAATTTGTTCAATCAAATAGGAAAATTTATAAATCTTTTAAAATTATATTTTAAAGACATGTAAACATTAATATTAGCAGAATTTTCTGTTTTTTTTGGCTTTGCCAGTTTAGTTAATAAAAAATAAATGGTGTCCATTTTCTTATTATGTTATAATTTTTAAGTGATTATGGATTGGTCTGTCGATTGTCCAGATTAAACGGACTTGGGAACGAAAGTACACGCTAAATTGAAAAATTATATAAAAGAGAGCAGGGAGGATTTCGTTATGGAAACAAAAGTAACACGTGAAAAGGCACTGGAATTATTAAAAAAGTACAACAAGGATACATTTCATCTACAGCACGCATACACTGTAGAAGCGGTAATGCGCTGGTATGCAAAAGAGTTGGGACATGGTGATGAGGATTTCTGGGGTCTTTGCGGTCTATTGCATGACGTGGATTTTGAAAATTATCCGGAGGAGCATTGTGCTAAAGCGCCGGAACTTTTGGCGGAGATCGATGCGGAGGAGGAATTGGTCCATGCTGTCTGTAGTCACGGCTATGGGATCTGTTCCGAAGTAAAACCGGAGCATGAGATGGAAAAAGTGCTTTTTGCGGCAGACGAGCTGACGGGGCTTGTCGGTGCGGCAGCTTTGATGAGACCGTCAAAGAGCTGTACGGATATGGAGCTTAGCAGCTTAAAGAAAAAGTTTAAGGATAAAAAATTTGCTGCCGGATGTTCCAGAGATATTATCAGAACAGGAGCGGAGCAGCTTGGCTGGGAGCTTGACCGTCTGTTAACCATGACCTTAGATGCTATGAAGGCGACGGAGGATATTGTCAGGAGTCAGAGCTAGAGTATTCGCATTTCATTCGATATGTGAGAGAAATTCTATTTTAAAAGGATAATTTATGGAAATCAGGCATATCCAGAAAAACGATGATAGACTTGCGATCAGTCGTATTTATGAGGAAAGTTGGAAATTTGCATATAAGGATATTATTCCGGAAAGCTATCTTGAAAGTATACCTGTAGGATGTTGGGCTTCTAATATAGAGAAAGAGGGAATGAATACGCTTGTACTGATTGAAGATGGCTTGTTTATTGGTACATCCAGTTATTGCAAATCCAGATTTTTAGACTTTAGTGATTTGGGCGAGATTGTCTCAATTTATTTTCTGCCTCAGTATATAGGGAAGGGATATGGTAAACTGCTGCTTGATGCTGTTATAGAAGAATTGGGTCAACTTGGTTTTGATGAAATATTTTTGTGGGTGCTTGAAGATAATTTAAGAGCCAGAAAATTTTATGAAAAAGCGAGTTTTACACCCAGCGGAAACTATTTGAATGATAATATCGGCGGAAAAGATCTGCGAGAGATGCAATACAAGTATATATTATAAAGAATATATTTGTGCCAATGCAGATAACGAAGATTTACGGAGGAATTGTACTCTATGGAAGAAAATACAGGGACGATGAAGGCAACAGAAATCACGTCGGAAATGGCGGAGCGGAAAGATAAAGTATCCGTCAACGGACAGTTTTCGGCAAGCATCAATTTTTCCATGCAGCAGAATTATGTACCGGTCATCAGAAGCCTGATCATTCAGAATATTTCTGAAGAAACATTGCATGAACTGGTGGTTACGATCAGTTTTGATCCGGCGTTTGCGAAAGAATATTCTTATGCCATCACCAGACTGGAAAGCGGCGCATCCGTAGAAATCAGTCCGGTACAGATCCTGTTGTCTTCGGAGTATCTGTTCTCGCTGACAGAGCGGATCGTAGGAAGTATGGAGATCCTGGTTTTGTCGAAGGAAACGGATACGACGAATGATTCTGACAGGAATATCATCGGAACCTTTCACCAGGAGATCGAAGTACTGGCATACGACCAGTGGAGCGGGTTGATGATCATGCCGGAGATGTCGGCTGCCTTTGTGACACCCAATCATCCGGTGATCGCGTCGATCCTGACGAAAGCTTCCGCGATCTTAAAACAGTGGAATGCCGCGCCGTCATTTACCGGCTATCAGACACAGAATCCAAACCATGTAAAAATGCAGATGGCGGCAATCTTTGCAGCGCTTCATGAGGAGCATATCATTTATACGAATCCCCCGGCAAGCTATGAGGAAATGGGGCAGAGGATCAGACTGCCGCATGTTTTATTAGAACAAAAACAGGGAACCTGTCTTGATCTTTCCGTGTTGTATGCTTCCTGTCTGGAATCTGTGGGCATCCATCCGCTTCTGCTGTTTACCAAAGGACATGCATTTGCGGGGGCATGGCTGGAGGAACAGACATTTGCAGACTGTGCTGTGGATGATGTTTCCGCGCTGTCGAAACGGCTTGCGGAAGGCGCGGAGGAGCTTTTGCTGGTTGAGTGTACAGACTATGTAGAAGGGAAAAATGTTGATTTTGATACTGCATTAGCCCATGGTAAGGCACATCTGCTTCATGAGGAAGAATTTGAGTATGCAATTGACGTGCGCAGATGCCGTACCAGCGGGATAAGACCGATTCCGGTGAAGCTGGAGCAGTCCTATGTTGGCGGTGGATGGACGGGAGAAGATGATCCGGATGGTAAGGCAGCTTATGGGGAAGCGCCTAAAGACCTTGCAAACCGTTTCAATAATACTGTGGCGGAAGAAGAAACCGCACCCACCCGTATGAAAGTCTGGGAGCGGAAACTGCTTGATTTTAGTCTGCGTAATACACTTTTAAATTTCCGTGCCACGAAGAATACGATCCAGCTCATGGCATCGGATCTGGGGGAACTGGAGAATTGTCTGGCGGACGGAGAAGACTTTTTGATGATGGAGGTTCCGGCGGAATGGACGGGGACATCCAAGGATGCCAGGATATATGAGATTGAGAATGAGAAGGATTACATAGAGCAGATTGCCGGTGAGGAAATGAAAAATCACCGGATCCGCACCTTCTTAAAGATGGAAGAGTTGGATAAGAGCTTAAAAAGCTTACAGCGCGCCACACGTGTCAGTATCGAAGAGAATGGTACAAATACACTTTATCTTGCCCTTGGATTTCTGCGCTGGTATGAGAGTGATGTATCGGAAAAGGCGAGGTATGCGCCGCTTGTCATGATCCCCATTGATCTGGTTCGTAATTTCCGTAACAAGGGCTATGTTATCCGCAGCCGTGACGAAGAGACGCAGATCAATATTACGTTGTTGGAATATCTGAGGCAGGTTCATGGGATCAAGATCAGTGGTCTGGATCCATTGCCCTGCGATGAACATGGGATAGACCTTCCGCTGGTATTTCATATCATCCGGCAGAGTATTCTTGAGAAACGTCAATGGAATATTGAAAATATGGCGTTTATCGGATTATTCTCCTTTGGACGCTTTGTTATGTGGAATGATCTTCGCAGCCGGTCGGAAGATCTTTTGGAGAATAAAGTGGTTGCCAGTCTGATGGAAGGCAGGATGACATGGCAGGAGGAACAGCTTGGAATCGACGATACCAACCTTGATGAGAAGATACTCCCGGAGAGTATGGCAGTTCCGTTAAGCGCCGATTCTTCACAGATGGTTGCCATCGCAGCAGCTGCAGGCGGGCAGAGCTTTGTCCTGCATGGACCGCCGGGAACAGGAAAGTCCCAGACCATTACTAATATGATAGCCAATGCTTTGTATCAGGGGAAATCTGTCTTGTTTGTGGCAGAGAAGATGGCAGCGTTATCAGTTGTCCGAAGCCGTCTGGAAAAGATCGGTTTAGGACCGTTCTGCTTAGAGCTTCATTCCAATAAAACCAATAAAACCTCTGTGTTAAATCAACTGAATCAGGCGTTGGAGATTGGAAGGATCAAGAACCCGGAAGAGTATCAGGCGACGGCGGAGGAGTTAAAAAAAGTACGCGGTCAGCTCAATTATATCATGGAGGCGATCCATCGTAAGAGAGAATACGGATGTTCCCTGTATGAAGCGATTTCCTGTTATGAGCAGAATATTGACCAGAAGGGCAGTGTAACATTTGACAGGGAACAGGTGAATACACTGACCGGGGAGCAGATCGATGGATGGATCCGGCTGGTAAAGGATTATGAAGCGGCTGCGCGGATCGCCGGTACTTATGATCAAAGCCCATGGGTGGGCTATGAAGGAGTGCAGTACAGCATAGAACTTCGCGACCAGCTTGCAAAGGAGCTTCAGGAGAAGGAAGCGGTCTGCAGACAGGCAGTATCAAAAGTCAGCCGGTTAAAAGAATGGGTTGGTGCTGTCAATGAAGACAGCCGGGATACCATAGAAAAAATTCTTGGGTTATGCGTATTGTTGAAAGATCCGGCGCCGGTACTGACAGGGCTGCTGGAACTGCCTGATCATGCAGGGGTGGTAGAGCAGCTTCATCATATGGCTGCTGCAGGGCTGGAGTATCAGCAGAAGCAGGCGGAGATCCTTGCTTCTTATGAACCGCAGATCTTACAATACCCTGCCGGGGACGCTTCACTTCGGTATAAACAAGCGCAGAACAGCTGGGTTCTGCCCAGATTGATGCAGACCAATAAACTGTTAAAGGAGATCAGGCTGTACGCAAAGGATCCCAAAAAGATAACAAAAGAAAATCTTCCGGCGGTCTATGAACAGCTGGGTCTCCTGACGGAACTGCAAAATAAGATAACATCCGTACCGGCGGAGATCACTTCCCTGACAGGAGGGATGTACGCAGGCGTCAATACGGATTTTACAAAACTGCAGGCATCGGTGGATAAAACCGAGAAGATATATCAGTGCATGTGTTCCTTATCTTTTGGTGACAGGGGTCAGTTGATACAAAATATTTCCAGGATAGGAAATCTATTGGTATCCTCCGCTGCGGATGGAGTACAGACACGGGATCTAGCGGCGTCAGGCGGTTCATGGATCTTGGAAACGACAGAAGATTTGTGCGCGGATATTCGTGCCTTGGATGAAATGACCGGCAGGTATCATATCGACCTGACGCAGGAAGAAAAAGGCTCCCATTGGCTTATGGATACCGCAGATATCTTTGCGCGGTATCAAAAGTCGATGGATACGTTCAAGGAGTGGGTAAGCTTTAATCAGGTTGAAACGCAGGTAAAGGAACAGGGGCTTTCGCAGCTGGTGGAGGCTTATCATGAAGGAATTGTCAAGGCCGATACTATGGTCAGAGCCGTACTTTGTAATCTATATTATGGGCTTAGCGTCAAGACGATTACGCAGGATGACAAACTGAACCATTTTCAGGGAAGCCAGTATGAAAATCAGATTGCGGAATATGATGCGCTGCTTGAGAAATTCCAAGATCTGACGATACAGGAGCTGGTGGCTGGCTTATCAGCCAAGGTGCCGAACAGCGCGGTAGAGAGTGTTTCTTCCTCAGAGATGGGGATTCTGAAGAGGGCGATCAAGAGCAAAGGCAGGATGATGTCGATCCGAAAGCTGTTTAATGAGATCCCTACACTGCTTCGCAAACTTTCACCCTGTATGCTGATGAGTCCCATCTCGGTAGCGCAGTATATCGATCCGAAGTTTCCGAAATTTGATCTGGTGATCTTCGACGAGGCGTCACAGCTGGAGACCAGCGAGGCAGTCGGAACGATTGCAAGGGGAGATCATGTGGTCGTTGTCGGGGATCCCAATCAGCTTCCGCCCACGAGTTTCTTTTCTTCCAATCATGTGGATGAGGAGAATTACGAGCATGAGGATCTGGAGAGTCTGTTGGATGATTGTCTGGCGATCTCCATGCCGCAGGAGTATCTCAAGTGGCATTACCGTTCCAGACATGAAAGCCTGATTGCATACAGCAATATGAAATATTATGATAATAAACTTTATACGTTCCCTTCACCGAACGACCTTGTTTCGGAAGTGAAGCTGATTCCGGTGGAGGGAAGCTATGATAAGGGAAAGACAAAGCAGAACAGGGCGGAAGCGGAAGCTGTTGTGGCGGAAATCATCCGAAGGCTTCAGGATGATGAATTGCGTAAGGACAGTATCGGCGTCGTGACGTTCAGTTCCGTGCAGCAGAACCTGATCGAGGATCTTTTATTGGAGGAATATAGCAAATATCCGGAACTTGGTGATATGGATGCCCAGTCAAAAGAGCCGGTGTTTATTAAGAATCTGGAAAATGTCCAGGGAGACGAGCGGGACGTGATCCTGTTCTCCGTGGGCTATGGACCGGATGCGAATGGTAAGGTATCTATGAACTTCGGACCGCTCAATCAGGAGGGTGGATGGAGGCGGTTAAATGTTGCGATCTCCAGAGCGCGCAAGAGTATGATCGTCTATGCGGTGATCCGACCGGAGCAGATCGATCTGTCAAGAACACGATCTGAAGGGGTTGCAGGACTAAAAGGATTTTTGGAGTATGCGGCAAGGGGAAGAGGAGCGCTGACAGTACATGCCGGACATCAGGATCTGCGTAAAGATGGACTGGCAGAGGAGATTGCCGGGGCGATCGAAGCCATGGGTTATGCTGTAAGGGCGAATATCGGCGATTCCAAATATAAGCTGGATATCGGCGTCATCCATCCACAGCATCCGGACAGGTATCTGCTTGGTATTTTATTGGATGGAGAGAACAGCAGGGAAGCGACCCTGTCAAAAGACCGTTATATCCTGCAGCCCGGTGTCTTAGCGGGACTTGGCTGGAACATCATGAGGATATGGGCGCTGGATTATCTGGATAACTCCAAGAAGATTTTAGGAGAAGTTGATCAAAAGATCAGGGAATTACTGGAACAGGAAAAACTGGCGGCAGATAAAGATATTCAAGGCGGTACAGGGGAGTCCGGAAGAAAGGAAGCTGCCGGTGCAAATGCGGATGAGAAGCAGCCGCCGGTATTTGAAAAGATTTCGGAAGCGGATATGCCTTCCGGGAAAAAGCTGCCGTATCAGTCTGTTCCGCCTGTAAAGAAAGGCGCTAGCGAAAGCTTTTACGAGCCGGAAACTTTACAAGCAATCCGTCAGCTGATCGTTCAGATCCTGATCACGGAAGCGCCGGTCAGCAGAAAGTATATGATGCGGAAAGTGCTTAGCGCATGGGAGATCGCCAGAACCGGCAGCAGAGTAGAGCATGTATTTGATACAGCATTGCAAAATGTGCAGAGATCTGAAACGGTAGAAGCCGACAATACATTTTACTGGCGTGTGGATCAGAAGCCGGAGGAATATGACAATTACCGGGCGGAGGATCAGTTTGGCAATCACAGGAGCATGGATGAAATAGCGGTACAGGAAATATTGTGCGCTGTGATGGAAGTGCTGGCGGAACAGGTGGCAGTGAGCAGAGAGGATCTTATCAGGGAAACAGGGAAGAAATTTGGTTATACCAGAATGGGAACAGTCATCGAAAAGGCGGTCAATAATGCCGTTGCTTATGGTATAGAGCATGGAAAGATCAGGGAGGCTGAAGGAAAGCTCATGCTTTCTTGAGTTTCCGCAAACTGCAATAAAAAACAGGGTATGTCTGCCCAGAGTACCCATTCTTCCGATTTTTTGAAGAACCGGGAATCAAAGTCCCTTGAAAAGAGGTACTTTAATAAGCCCCGCCGGAACCGGACTTTGGGTAACATATTCTTTTATCTATTCAGACGGTCAGCTTAAGACAGAGTTGACGGTATGCCGGACGCCCGGTTCGGAACCACAGCCTGATGCCTTCTTTTGCATATGAGAGTATGCCACAGATGCCTTTGGCTAACCGATAATAGTAGAAATGTACTTTTTCCTTTACAGGGTCTGCTTCGTGTATGATGGAGACCTTAAGGGCATTTGTTTCCGGCTTCATGGATATATGCGCCAGAAAGGCCATGCATAAAGTAATATAAAAATTTAAGGCATTGATGGCGGAAAGCTTCCGTACCCGGAAATTTTCAAACCGGAACATCTGCTTTTTACAACGGAAATATTCTTCGATTTTCCAGCGTGAAAAATAGATCCTTGCCACTTTGACCACATCTTCCCTGGAACGGATTTCTTTATTTGTGGCAAGCATCATTGGGTGTTCCGTAATGCCATAAACAAGTACCAGATAAATATCTTTTCTGGATGCGGTAATCTGAACTTTCACATGGGAAAGATAGGCTTCGTGGTTTTTACCTCTGTATATTACATTTGTTTTGACTTTGCCTTTGCGGCGGTTACGTAATTCTGTGGCCATTGTCCATTTATTGTGGTATAGCAGTTTGCGGTTAGATTTAAGGCGTATGACATAATCCTGCCCCAGTCCATCGAGCTTCAGGAACATCTTATTGTCATCATACCCCGGTCCATGGCAAAGGTCGCCCTGCCAAAGAGGGCCGCCCCCTGCTCCATTGCCTGGAAAGTGATTGCATTGACAGATTTATAATCCTTTTCAGAGGAAGAGTGTATTTTAGAAAAAATGCTCACGGGATGGTTGCCGGCTGTGAGCGCACAGGCTTCCGTAACATGATAGCCTTTTTTGTAGACGCTTTTTGCCGATGTACTTTCCGAGCCGTCCCGTACTATGCCGAGAGCTTCGAAGTGGTATCCGTCAGGCTTTACAATATCACTGTCATCGATATGTATGACTGGCTCTGAAGGGATCCACTTTTTTAGCAGCTTAAGATAAGAAGCCTCCGCAGCCGCAGGCGTTCCTTTTTCAAGGTGTCGGGATAAACGGTCAACAACGTTGATCTTTTTAGAGGGTTCGTGGAGCTGATCGGCAACATCTGTCAGCAGGCAGCTGCCGGAAGCGAGCATGCCATAAGTGATATCAGCAGTGAATTTCTTTTCGGGTTTTGAAAGATTGCGGGAAATTTTATTTGAGAAATTTATAATTTCCCGTTTCATTTGATAAGTATTTGATGTAAAATTAACCACAAGGAATCCTCCTTCTTTTTGTTTAGTATTTTTATTTTGTGGTGATTTAATTATACATCAAAAAGAGATAGGATTCCTTATATTTTGGTTATTTTTTGAAAGTTGGATATAATCAATGCGGCTAATTTGGAGTTTTGTGGGCATGCTCGCTTCCGGCAGCT
>DLOP01000120.1:264-462 GCA_002478505.1 Lachnospiraceae bacterium UBA7481 | reverse complement strand
AGATGTTAAAAAACTATTTTATGTTAGCGGCTGCCTTGACACTGGTTATGGCGATGCTGTGTGGCTGCGGTAATGGCAATGCGAAAGGAACGAATGCCGATAATGGCGCTGCAACATTTACAACAGTGACACAGGGCAAGCTGATCATGGCAACGAACGCCTATTTTCCGCCTTACGAGTATTATGAAGGGGATGCGA
>DLOP01000120.1:0-147 GCA_002478505.1 Lachnospiraceae bacterium UBA7481 | reverse complement strand
GGCATGACGGTAACAGAAGAACGACTTCAGAATGTTGATTTTACTACGTCATATGCAACCGGTATACAGTCTATCATCGTTCCGGAGGGATCAGAGATCGCTTCCGTTGATGATCTTGCAGGACACATGATCGGTGTGCAGCTTTCT
>DLOP01000121.1:163-7790 GCA_002478505.1 Lachnospiraceae bacterium UBA7481 | reverse complement strand
CTCGGACTTTGTCTACAGTCTGGGACTTACGCAATGTGTAAGTCTTTTTTTGTATATGGAAATGATCTCTTGTGGATGTCTTGCAGTGTATTGCATATTTTCCTTAAAATTAAAAATGGAGTATAATGATTTGTATTTTGGTATGAAAAAAATGTATCTTAGTAATCAGGCAATTATATTTGAGGAAGGATTATGATATAACTAGTAAAAAGGTGAGAGTAATGAAGATAAAAACAGAGCAGGATTTATCTTGTGACGAAATAGAAATAACAATTAAATATCCACAAAAGGACAGACAAGTTGATCGCATTATTGAATTTTTGCAGTCAATTAATATGCAAATAAAATGTGATAATGATAACATAGAACGAATGGTAGATATTCAGGGTATTTACTATATTGAGAGCGTTGATAAAAAGACTTTTGTATATCTTGAGAAAACAGTTTGTCATACGGATTTTCGACTATATCAGCTTATGGATAAATTACGCGTATATGGATTTGTTCAAATTAGTAAATCATGTATTTTAAATATAAATGCTTTGGACAGTATCAAACCCCTTTTTAACAGCAGAATGGAAGCAACTTTGAAGAACGGTGAAAAAGTTTATATTAACCGTAATTATTTGAATGGAGTAAAAAAGGCATTAAAAGGGGAGGAAGAATGATGAGAAAATTTTTTGTAAATGCTTTTGCAACGACAGGAATTTCTTTAATATTACTTTCCATAATTGCATTATTATTTCAGGCAAAATGTATTTATCTCGAAACCGTTTTCCAGGTTTTAGGAGCCAATTTAGTTGTACATTTGGGTTTGAGTGTTTTGCACAATTTAGAACTGAAATATTCTGTAATTGAAAATTTTTTTCATATTGCAATGATTATATTTGTGCTGATTGTATTTGGTTCGATTTTTAATTGGTTTATATACACCCCGATCTGGATTCTTGTGATCATGGGTTTTGTTATCTATATTATTTCATGTATTTTAAACTTATTTTGCATGAAATGGGAAGCACAGGAAATTAATGCACTTATAAAAAAGAGGAAGAGAAAAAAATAGCAATGAATTTATTACTTGTTTTGCGGAGGAAAATTTTTTGTTGAATGAAGAGAAAAGAATATTGTCTGGTGTTATTTTTGTATATTTTCTATGTTTCCTTGTCAGGATTTTGGAATACTTCCTATTGCGCACGGATGAAACATTTTGGGGCGAGGCTTTTGTACATAAGCTGATAGGGATTGTATTTCTTTTTATTTCGGTAAGATATTACAAATACAAATTTGTGGAGATAGGATTTGCAAAACATAAAATATTGCACAGACTGCTAGGAGGTTTAGCTTTTGGTTTATTTGTATTTATACCCGCATATTTAGTTGAAATTATAATTGTTGTAATGCAAGGCAAATTTGAAACTCTTAAACTATATGTAAGTGCTTATTCCGTTAATGGTACTATTGGCAATCAGACAGGTTTTATTTTCTTTGTTATCTGTATTTTTGGAAATATTATCAATGTACTCATGGAGGAAGGTATCTTTAGAGGATTATTTCAGAAGATACTAGAAAGAAAATATTCCTTTGTTTTATCGGCGGTCATTGCATCCGGTTTATTCGGAGTTTGGCATATTATGGCTCCTGTCAGAAGTTATTACGATGGAATGATAAGTTACAATGGTTTTGTTGCAAATGCAATATTGTTGGTTGTTACATCCAGTTTGGTGGGGTTTAAGTTTGCCTTAATGACAAAATTAACTAATAGTTTGTATATGGCAATGGGACATCATTTTATAAACAATGCCATTGTCAATATGCTTCATGTTGTGTCAAGTACAGGTACGGATGAATTTATGGTTTTAAGGATAACCATAGCACAAACAGTATCCTTTGTAATCATATTAGTTTGGTATATTTTTGTGCAACATAAACAACAAATAGCATAAGATTCTGGTTTTAATATGAGTGATGAAGATTAAAAAAGAGCTTTATTTTGCAAGCCCTTTTTCATTTTCAGAAGTTTGTTATTTCTATAGGCAAGTCGGGCGGCTTGATAGCGCAAATCACTTGAAAAGTGGGGAGCTGATTTTAGAAGAGTTTTCTGGTGATATAGAATATATAGATGAAGGTCAAAAGGAGATGTATATGGACTATATTGAAAATGAGATTCCAAAAGATTAAGAAGGTTTTATTTCAAAATAATTTTTCGGTGGTATAGACTAATAGGCGAAGGTTTTTTGGCTAAAATAATTGACATACTTTAAATAGTGAATTAAAATATAGTATATCGTAATTCACTAAAGGAGAATGCAATGTTTATTGGCCGGGAGAAGGAATTAAAGAAATTAAGACATATGTATCAAAGCGATAAACTCGAAGTTGCCATTATATATGGACGCCGTCGGGTGGGTAAGACAACTCTGATCAACGAATTCTGCAAAGATAAAAAAACTGTTTTCTTTGCTGCACAGGAAAACAGTGTGGAGCAAAATTTGGAAACATTATCGAATGCAATTTCTGAATTAGTGGATGGTGANNAGCGCAGCAGGAATGATTTATCGCAGTTTTGCCGATGCCTTTACGAAAATTGCAGAATTGTCAAGATTAGAGAGACTTGTATGGGTGATTGATGAATACCCGTATTTAGCGCAGGCAGACCGTGGTATTTCCTCGCTGTTGCAGAATTATCTTGACCATTTATTTAAAGATTCAAGGCTGTTCTTGATTCTTTGTGGTTCTTCTATGAGTTTTATGGAGAATCAGGTACTGGGTTATCAGAGTCCGCTCTACGGTCGACGGACAGCGCAGTTTAAAATATTGCCGTTTAACTATATGGATACGGGAGCGTGGTTTCCGGATTATTCCTATGAGGAAAAAGCGTTAGTTTATGGAATTACCGGAGGAATTCCCATGTATCTGGAGCAGTTTTCCGCCGATCTATCAATAAAAGAAAATCTGCTGGAAAATCTGTTTGATAGAAATGCCGTTCTATTTGAAGAACCATCTAATCTGTTAAAACAGGAACTTAGGGAGCCGGCAGTCTATAATGCTGTTATTACGGCAATTGCCTCGGGCAAAACAAAGGTATCGGAGATTGCCTCAACAGTCGGGGTTGAAACAGGACTATGCACAAAGTATCTTGCAAATCTGATGACACTAGGCATCATTAAAAGGGAAACACCTGTGACAGACCCAAACAGCAAAAGACCGGTTTACCTGATTGAAGATCAGTTTTTCCGTTTCTGGTATACTTTTGTGCCTAAAAATATTTCAGCAATACAATCCGGCAGAATGGAGAGTTCGTATCCTGTGACTGTTGAAAGCAGACTGTCTGACTAC
Organism: Lachnospiraceae bacterium UBA7481; assembly: GCA_002478505.1. Lineage (GTDB taxonomy): Bacteria > Bacillota > Clostridia > Lachnospirales > Lachnospiraceae > NK4A136. The sequence continues at coordinate 4,454 of DLOP01000121.1, read as the reverse complement.
ATGGGGCTGACATTTGAAAAAATGTGCAGGGAATATATTCTGTATTATGATGAAAAGCTTCCATTCCCGATTGGGGATGTGGGACAGTGGTGGGGCGGAAATCCCAAAACCCATAAACAGGCACAGATTGACGTTGTGGTGACATCTGCGGAGGATGACAGTGGAATTATCGGTTCCTGTAAATACAGGGAAAGTGTTGTCGCGGAGGATGAGTTGTATCTGATGGAGGAGTATGCTGACGCTATGGGACACTTTGGGCATCGGTATTATTACCTTTTTTCAAAGTCAGGATTTCATGAATCCCTTGTAAAGCATACGCATAATAGGGAACTGCGACTAATCACGCTGAAGGATATGTATGCAAGAGAATAGATATTCGGCATATTTCAATTGAATAAATGCGTAAATAGCGCAAAACATGTAAGAAATTTTCACAAGGAAGCAGCAGTCTCTGCAATGTCTCTGGCTGAAAAGATTCTATAAACACATCTTCTTAAAAAAAAATTAAGGAATTTCCATATTTTTTATTAATAACCAATTTGATACAATAGCATCATAGTGAGGCTGGCTGCAGACAGTCTTGCCTGAAAAATTATATTATGTTAACTGATATAACGAGAAATAAAGGAGAAAAGCAGGATGTATAATATACTGATCTGTGATGATGAGAGGGATATCGTCAATGCCTTAAAAATCTATCTGACGGATGACAATTATAAGCTCTATGAGGCGTTTGACGGAAAGGAAGCATGTAAGATTGTAAAGGAAGAGGAAATACATCTCGTGCTGATGGATATTATGATGCCGGAGATGGACGGTATGGAGGCGATGGTGAAGATTCGGGAGAAAAGCAATGTGCCGATCATACTGCTCACGGCGAAAGGGGAAGATTCGGATAAGATCCTGGGACTGTCCGTTGGGGCGGACGATTACATTACGAAACCCTTCCTTCCGGCGGAAGTATCCGCAAGGGTAAAGTCGGTGTTAAGACGTTATATGCAGCTGGGAAGCGGAACGATGTCTCCGGATGTGATCTGCATCGGCGGTATTGAATTAAATGATAAAGAAAAGACAGTCTCAGTGGACGGCGAAGCGGTTTCATTGACGCCGACGGAATTTGACATCCTGAAACTGCTGATGAGTCATCCCGGGGAGGTCTTTGCACCGGCAGAGATCTACCGTAAGATCTGGAATGAGGAGCCGCTTGGGAGCGAGGGTACGGTAGCGGTACATATCAGGCATCTGCGGGAAAAGATCGAGATCGATCCTGCGGAGCCCAGATATCTGAAAGTGATCTGGGGACAGGGTTACAGTATGAAAAATGAAAGAAGATAGAAAAATATTATATTTGGGAATAGTGTAAAAGAGAGGAGTCAGGAATGGATAAAAAAATAAAAAGAAAGAGGCTTAGGGGCAGCCTTCCGGTGAAGATCGCCATCTTTATTTTGATGATTCTTTGCGTCGGTGTCGGTATGTTTGCCGGATATGGAACAATCGTTGCCCTTTCGGAGGATGTTTATGAGATGCCTCTGACCGATTATCAGCTAAAAAATGAATTTTATTGGCAGGCAAGGCAAGATCAACACAAAATTTATAATCTGATTTATGGCAGATGTGACGGGATTGAGGAGATTGAGGATTACTGTCAGGGAAGAAATATCCGTGTGGAGATTTTTATACAAGACAATGATAAGGCAATGTGGAGCAATTATGATCCGGAAGAAGATGGCTGGGCTGATGTCTTTGTATATGAGTATGATAATTTTCCTCCTATTATTTATCAAGCAGATGTGTTGTCTGAGGATAATTCAGAGGGAGGGATCGCTGTTACTGAGGTAAACGAGCCGCAGGAGATTACTGAGGAGAAAAATGTAAGGATCGTTTTATATGTAAATAAGAATCTGCTGTATTTAGATGAATATTATAAAATCTGGCAGGTTGAAAACTGGTTGTATTCCTATGCCTATGAATTTCCGGTCGTGGCGGGTGTCGCGATATTTGCCACGCTGCTCTGTTTTATCTTTCTGATGTGCAGCGCAGGGCACCGTAATGAACTGACTGTCGGCAGTGACGAAGTCCCGAGGAAGGACGGAATGGAATGCCCGGTAGATAGTGATGAGATGGCTGCTGCCGGATCATATGACACAGATGCCCCGATAGTGATGGAAATGAATCGGATCTATCCCGGCTCCCTACAGGGGATATGGCTGGATATCCTACTGGTGCTGGTGATTGGCATAGTGGGAGCCATTACCTTTGTTGCCGGTGAAATTTTCGTTAGATATGGCAGTCTGATCAAGCCATTTTGGATCAATTGTGTTGTAGTGACAGTCTGGGGGATGCTGACAGCCTTCTTCGGAACGCTGTTTTGCATGGAACTTGCGATACGTATCAAAAGAGGCGGTTTCTTAAAACATACGTTGATTTATACGGTACTCCGGTTGGCAGGAAGATGTATTAAGGCAGTTGTACGCGGCATTTTGGCTGTGTTTTGTTCGTTTCACGTAGTGATACCCTCCCTTGCCGCATTTGCAGTGCTCAGTGCCTGCGAATTCATAGGATTGCTTCTTTGGGGAAAGATAGAGCTGTTTGCCGTATGGTGCTGTGAACGGATCCTGCTCATAGCGGTTATCTGTTATTTTAGTCTGATACGCGGGAAGCTGCGAAAAGCCGGCAGAGCGCTTGCAGAGGGTAATCTTTCCTATCATGTGGATACCTCGCAGATGATTCTTGGGTATAGGGAGCATGGCAATGACTTAAACAACATTGGGGAAGGTATGGCAAAGGCTGTATCGGAGAGGATGAAGAGTGAGCATCTAAAGACAGAATTGATTAGCAATGTATCCCATGACTTAAAGACGCCGCTGACGTCCATTATCAATTATTCGGATCTGCTGGGGCAGGCGGTAACGGAACCGGAAAAGGTCAGGGAATATACAGAGGTACTGCACAGACAGTCCGTACGCCTTAAAAAATTGCTTGATGATCTTTTGGAAGTATCCAAAGCAACCACGGGAAATCTGTCCACGGATCCTGCACCATGTGATGTTAATGTACTTATCACTCAGACCACCGGGGAATACGAGCAGAGATTTGCGGAGAAGAATCTGGAGCTGATCCTTGGGGAACCGAAGCAGGATGCTCATATCATGGCTGACCACAGACATTTATTCAGGATCTTTGATAATCTGCTTGGGAATATTTATAAATACGCCCAGCCGGGCACCCGGGTCTATCTGAATGTAGAAAATGATGATAAGAAGGTCAGGATCATCTTCCGGAATATGTCGGAATATCCGCTGAACATCAATGGGGAGGAACTGATGGAGCGTTTTGTGCGAGGCGACAAGTCGCGTCATAAAGAAGGCAACGGATTAGGGCTTTCTATTGCCATGAGTCTGGCGCAGCTGCAGGGCGGCAGCCTGAAGATCATTACAGACGGGGATCTATTTAAGGCTGTTTTAGAGTTTCCGGTCAAGGAATAATGTGTGAATTATTGAAGCTTCAGGTATAATAATAGGATAAGTTGTACGGGCCATCCGCATATACTGGTTAATGACAGGTAGTTATGCGGATGGTTTTTATGCATTGGGACAGGACGGATATTCCAAAAATCTTCTTGTGTCTTTTGGCAATTTCGGTTATGCTTGGATTATGTATACAGTTAACCGCTGGGAAGGCGGAGTCTGCACAGACTGAGACGCTGCCCACCGGGAGACTGCTGTCTGAAGAGGAGACCTTAGAAATGGAAAATAACATCATACAGATAGAAAGTGGGATGTCCCATGACGACGGTGACACCGGAGAGAACAAAATGATTGCGCTTACCTTTGATGACGGACCCAATGTCTTATATACCGAAAGGTTATTGGATGGGCTGGCGGAACGGGATGTAAAGGTAACCTTTTTTCTGATCGGTAAAAATGCGGAAGCGCATCCTGAAATTGTCAGACGTATAGCGGAAGAAGGTCATCTGATCGGCAATCATACATACAGTCATTTGAAGCTGACAGCTGGCAATGAGGCGGAATTTCTGGAGGAGATCAACAGAACCGGGGAGATCATCAGTGATATCACCGGTTCGACGCCGGCGTNNGGCCGCCCTTTGGAGTATGGAATACCCGCTATGAACAAAGACTGGGTATCATACCGGTACTGTGGGATGTGGATCCCAGAGATTGGTGTACTTTTGATACGCAGATTGTTGCTAATCGTATCTTAGCGGACTGTCACGACAGTGCCATCATCCTCCTGCATGATGAGTATGAAACCTCTGTGGAGGCGGCATTGC
>DLOP01000121.1:0-122 GCA_002478505.1 Lachnospiraceae bacterium UBA7481 | reverse complement strand
TTTTGATCGATCCCTGATCTATTGAATGATATGTTCTGCTGTAGCTTTTGCTATATTCAATTTTTTTTCATGCAAAATTGTTATCCGAAAATTTCCACTAATCTATATGGTATGTTTCCGTT
>DLOP01000171.1:575-4695 GCA_002478505.1 Lachnospiraceae bacterium UBA7481 | reverse complement strand
CACTGCTCATTGCTTTCGCGTATATTATATCCTATGCAAAAAACCTCCGGCTGCCACCGGAGGCTTTCCATGTCTCTATTTCTTTATCTTTATTTCCTTTCTTCGATCAACTCGTAGATCTCATCCCGTCCCTGCTTTGACAGTGCGGAAAACGGGATAATAATGCTCTCTTTTTTATCTCCCAGCGTCTGCCGGATCAGCTTTACCTGCTTTTGTATCTGGCTTCTGTTGATCTTATCCAGCTTAGTCGCAATGATCACCGGATCAAATCCCTGTGCCACGATCCATTCATACATCATTTTATCATTGGCGGACGGCTCATGGCGGATATCGATCAGAAGGAAGACTGCTTTCAGCTGCTTCGACTGATGCAGATAACGCTCCACCATCTTTCCCCATTTTGCCGTCGTTTCTTTTCCTGCCTTGGCATATCCGTATCCGGGAAGATCGACAAAATACAGTTCATGATTAATATTATAAAAATTGATGGTCTGCGTCTTTCCGGGCTGCGAGCTTGTCTTTGCCAGTGACTTTCTCTGCATCAGCGCATTGATCAGCGATGACTTACCGACGTTGCTTTTCCCTGCAAAGGCAAATTCCGCACAGGTATTTTCCGGCAGCCTGCTCGTAATGCCGCAGACGGTTTCCAGTTCTACACTTTTGATCACCATACTAATATATGTCCTCAGTTATTTTTTGATGGCAAGTTTCAGCACATCCTCCATCCGCTCCACATAGACGATATCCAGACCCGACTTGATCTCATCAGATATTTCAATTACATCCTTCTCATTCTTTGCCGGCACCAACACCGTCTTCATGCCCGCCTGCTTAGCGGCAAGCGTCTTTTCCTTCAATCCGCCGATCGGCAGTATCCTGCCGCGCAGAGTGATCTCGCCGGTCATGGCAACCTCCGGTCTTACCTTTTTATTCGTCATTGCGGAAAATACTGCTGTCGCCATGGTAACGCCGGCGCTGGGACCGTCCTTCGGCACCGCGCCCTCCGGAATATGGATATGGATATCATGCTCCTTAAAATATTCCGGCTTGATCTGATATGAACCCGCTATGGACCGGAGATAGCTGATCGCCGCCATCGCTGATTCCTTCATCACATCTCCCATCTGTCCCGTCAGCTTCACCTCGCCTTTTCCGGGCAGAATACCTGCTTCCACTTCCAGCGTATCACCACCCACGCTGGTCCATGCCAGTCCCCTTACGACGCCAACCTCTGCCTTAGCATTACGGCGGAAGTTCTGATATTTTTCCTTTCCAAGATAATCTACAAGATTCTTTTTCGTAATTGTCGTACCGTTCTTACCCACAGAACATACTTCATCTTCCTGCTTCTGTGCCACCAGCTCCTTGGCGGTTCTTCTGCAGATCTTATCCAGTTTCCTCTCCAGTTCGCGAACGCCGGCTTCTCTGGTATATCCCATGATCACCTGCCGCAGCGCACTGTCTTGAAGTTTTACCTGCTTCGCCTCCATGCCATTTCTCTTCAATACCTTGGGAAAAAGATGTTCCTTCGCAATATGAAATTTCTCCGTATCCGTATAGCCGGATAATTCAATAACCTCCATCCTGTCCAATAACGGTTTTGGTATCGTCTGGGTTGTATTCGCCGTGGCAATAAACATGATCTTAGAAAGATCCATCGGCAGCTCCACATAATGATCCCTGAAATTGCAGTTCTGCTCCGAGTCCAATACCTCCAGCATCGCCGACGCCACATCGCCCTTATAATCCTGGCTCATCTTATCGATCTCGTCCAGAAGCATCAACGGATTTTTCACCCCCGCCTGCCTCAGTCCTGCCGTAATACGCCCCGGCATAGAACCGATATAAGTTCTTCTGTGCCCTCTGATCTCCGCCTCATCCCGCACGCCGCCAAGACAGACGCGGACATATTTCTTGCCGGTCGCCTCCGCAATGGAACGCGCGATAGAGGTCTTCCCTGTCCCCGGGGGTCCTACCAGACAGAGGATCGTACTCTGCGTCTCCTTCGTAAGCGTCCTGACCGCAAGATATTCAATAATACGTTTCTTGACGTCTTCTAATCCATAATGATCCGCATCCAAAATCTTTTCCGCCTCATCCAGCCGGATATGATGCTCCGACATCTTATCCCAAGGCAGTTCCAAAAGTGTCTCAAGATATACTCTCTGTGTCGCCGCATCCGACGAAGCGTCGCTCATCAATTCCAGACGATGGATCTCCTTGTTGACCGCCTTCTTGATCTCTTCAGAAGCGGTCAGCTTTTCTACCGCTTTTATATATTTTTCTTCCTCTGTATCTTCCCCGGCAGTTTTGTTCAATTCTTTTTTAATAAAAGCAAGCTGCTCACGCAGGATATATTCTCTTTGATTCTGCTCCACCTGATCGGACAATTTATCTCCAAGCTCCTGCCGGATACGATCCGTCACGATCTCTTTACGCATGATATCCGCAAGAACCTCATATCTTTCAGGGACATTCTCCGTTTCCAGGATCAACTGCCGCTGTTCTGTCGGTATCGGAAGATTTCCTGCCAGTAAATCCAGAAAATCCCCCAACTTTACAGCATGCTTCAACTGCTCCGTCAGATACTGGTCAATCTGTCCATGCCCGTCATAATACTGCGCAAACAGTTCAAGACTCTCCCTGCGCATCGCTTCATAACGCAGAACGTCCCGTTTTGCGGGAGCTGCTTCCTGTAACAGCATGATATCCGCCGCCGGATACTTCACCTCCGTAAGCATCAGTGAAGATACGCAGGCTCTTTGACAGCTCTCAAACAGAACATGCACCCGCTTTCCCGATACCCTGGCAATCCGGCCCACTTTTGCCATAACGCCGATCTGACAGATGTCGGACAACTCCTTAACTTCTTCTTTCCCTGATCTTTGAATCCCCAGAAATACATTGCCGTCCGTCGTAATCGCATGTTCCACACTGGCGATCGATTCCTCATCATCCAGTTCCAGATGCATCCTCGTTCCGGGAAGAATGACAAGGGATGCCAGCACAACAACCGGAATTCCCTGCACCATATTTTCTTGTTCTATACTATCGTTCTTTTTCATTTTCCTCTCCATTCAGACATAAAAGACCGCATCATCTGCGGTCTCTTTTTTGCATCATTCAGCTTTTTTTCTTGGCATCTTCTTTGAACTCTGCCGGTGAACCACGATCGGTTCACTCTCTCCTTCAACCGCGCCCTTGGTAATAATGCAGCTTTCAATTGTCTCATCTGACGGGATCTGATACATAATGTCCATCATAATATCTTCCATGATCGAACGAAGTCCCCTCGCGCCTGTCTTTCTTGCAACTGCTTTTTCCGCAATCGCCTCTATGGCGTCCTTCTCAAAAGTAAGTTTAACCTCATCCATATCAAATAATGTCTGATACTGTTTTATAAGTGCATTCTTAGGCTCCTCAAGAATACGCACCAACGCATCCTTATTCAGTCCTTCCAAAGAGACCGTCACCGGCACGCGTCCGACAAATTCCGGGATCAATCCGAATTTGATCAGATCCTGCGGCGTTACGTCATGCAGAAGCGCTGATATATTATTTTCCGGTTTTACCGCAATCTCCGCATTAAATCCGATCGATTTTTTGTTCAGCCTGTCGCCGATGATCTTTTCCAACCCGTCAAATGCACCGCCGCAGATAAATAAAATATTGGTTGTATCGATCTGGATCAGCTCCTGATGCGGATGTTTTCGTCCGCCCTGTGGCGGTACGGAAGCCTGCGTTCCCTCCACGATCTTAAGCAGCGCCTGCTGCACGCCTTCCCCTGATACATCCCTCGTGATCGAAACATTCTCGCTTTTTTTAGTGATCTTATCAATCTCATCAATATAAATGATACCGTACTCTGCACGATCTATATCATAATCAGCCGCCTGTATCAGTTTCAACAGAATATTTTCCACGTCTTCACCGACATATCCAGCCTCCGTCAATGTCGTTGCATCCGCGATTGCAAACGGTACATTGATGATCTTTGCAAGAGACTGTGCAAGATATGTCTTACCGGATCCCGTCGGTCCCACCATGATAATATTGCTCTTTTGCAGCTCCACATCCAGATCCTTTGACGCCGTTACGCGCTTATAATGATTATATACCG
>DLOP01000171.1:0-463 GCA_002478505.1 Lachnospiraceae bacterium UBA7481 | reverse complement strand
CCAGTTCTTCCTCAATGATATCAGAACAAATATCCACACAGCCGTCACAGATAAAGACCCCGTTGGGACCTGAGATCATCTTCCGCACCTGCTCCTGCGGCTTATTACAAAACGAGCAGCGTATTCTGCCATCTGTACTCTTTCCTGCCATAATCTATTATTCTCCTAAATTATATACCCACTCAATCTTTCTTATCTGCGGTAGGTCGCTTGGTGATCACATCGTCAATCAGCCCATACGCCTTGGCTTCTTCCGCCGTCTTCCAGTTATCCCTGTCAGTATCTGCAGCTATAACATCCAGCGGCTGTCCACAGTTCTCCGCCAAAATACGATTTAATTTTTCTTTTGTCTTTAAGATATGCTTTGCGGCAATCTCGATTTCAGTCGCCTGCCCTTGTGCACCTCCTAACGGCTGGTGGATCATGATCTCCGCATTGGGCAGGGCAAAACGCTTGCCCTTTG
>DLOP01000020.1:5469-5661 GCA_002478505.1 Lachnospiraceae bacterium UBA7481 | reverse complement strand
ATTATCATTACGCATGACAATGATACTGCCCGGAACACCGCGGTAAATCAACGGCAGCTCCACATTCTCAAATGCCGTCAATGTGGCAATCAGGTTAAATCCCTGAAAAATGAAACCGATCTCCTTATTTCTGATATCCGACAGTTCATTATCCGTAAGGTCAGACACATCTTCTCCGTTCAATATGTACTG
>DLOP01000020.1:0-5384 GCA_002478505.1 Lachnospiraceae bacterium UBA7481 | reverse complement strand
GGCATTTGAGAATGTGGAACTGACTTCGTTTTCGCCTGGATTATAAATTTTATGCATATCGTGAATTTCTATTAAAGCACTCATTCTGTTCCCTTCCGTATTTTTTCTTCTCAGACAATTGCCTAACCTGTTTTCCAAACAACCAGACTGCATTATACTTTGTTTTTCATCGCTTTACTATATATAACGATTAAAGTTCAAAATATTTTCAAATATTTTCAATTTTTTTCCAAAAATAATAATATTTTCTATTCCCGGCGTTTCCGCACGCAATCCGCCAGCAGATATTCTATCTGCCCATTGATGGAACGGAAATCGTCCTCCGCCCATTTTGCCAGTTCCTCCCACAGCTTTGGAGAAAGCCGAAGCAGGATCTGCTTCTTGGCTTTCTCCATCTCTTTCACGTTCCTCTGACGCTGGATCAGTTCTTTCTCTTTGCTGGCAATCGCCGCTTCCAACTCATCCAGCTTGGCAAGCCGTTCCCGAAGGCGTTGTTCTTCGGCTGTCATTTCATTCATATTTGCTGCACTGTTCTGCGCTGACTTTTCCTGCATGAAATCCCTACTTTCCAACTAATAAATACTGCCGCTGTTAATGATCGGCATCGCATCCTTATTGCCGCACAGTACCACCATCAGATTGCTGACCATGGCAGCCTTACGGTCCTCGTCAAGCATCACGATCTCCTCTTCTCCCAGCTGTTCCAGAGCCATCCTTACCATACCGACCGCACCCTCCACGATCTTCTGACGCGCCGCAATGATTGCCACCGCCTGCTGCTTCTGGAGCATCGCAGCGGCAATCTCTTCTGCATAAGCAAGATGAGTGATCCGTACTTCCTTGATCTCGATCCCCGCTTCCTCGACCCTCTCCTGAAGCTCCATCTTCATCTTATCAGCAATCTCCTGACTGCTGCCGCGGAGCGTCTTTTCATCCGTATCCTCCTCCATGGTGTCATAGGGATAAAGCCGAGCGTTATTTCGGATAATCGTATCGCATTGTATGGAAAGATAAACCTTATAATTCTCCACATTAAATACCGCTTTCGTCGGATCGACCACCTTCCAGATGACCACCGCCCCGATGATCACGGGATTGCCCAATGCGTCGTTGACCTTCTGCTTGCGGTTGCTGAGGGTCATGGTTTTGGTTGAAATCTTTTTATCATAGCTTGAAACTGCATTATTACCATTGCCGTCCGCCCCTTCACGGCTCGATTTCATATAGGCATCCACCATCTCCCCAACCACAGATTTTGCGGAAGGATTGTAGCTTACCGCAAAAGGATTAATAAAATAAAATCCCGCATTTTTGATTGTTCCGTAATATTTTCCAAACAGGGTATATACTGCCGCCTCATTGGGGTGCAGGACTTTCAGCCCGCAGACCATCACGCCAAATACTGCAAGCAATAACAAACAGGCCACAAACACGATCCCCATTCCCTTGCTGCCTCCCAGAACCATCCCTGCGATGGAAAGTACAACTCCTAAGATGATCCCAAACAGCCCGATCCCTCCATTCGCCTTACTGATCTCCCGTTCTTTCACGATTTCTGACTTATTTTCATTGGATTCCTTATTCATAGTCTCCTCCTTTGCTAAAGAAAAATCCGTTCTTCATAATGATATTATTTTGATATCATTATAATATCCTCTATTTTATTTTTTGTCAATCATTAATTTCAGGCTTATCGGGAAGGGAATGTTTTCCATATGTCCCTTGCGCATCAAAAAAAGCGCATGCGATCGATTACCGGACTCTCATACGCTTTCATATATTCCCTTGATGATCGGCGATCTTATCTTACCTCTCCATTTTCCAGATAATACTGCTTCTTTTCGTCATACATCCTCTGATCGGCAAGCTTCACCATATCCTCCGGATTTCCGCAGCGTTTCTGCCATGTATATCCCACGGAAACGGATACGCCCCATTTAGGAAACGCGTCTTCGTGAACCTGCTGCATCTGACGTTCAAATTCCTCTTCCTCCACATCCGGAAGCAAAACCGCAAATTCATCCCCGCCGATACGATATACGTTCCGTGAATCAAAGATGGAAATCAATCCTTTTGCCAGATCACAGATCGCTTCATCACCAAGCATATGCCCTCCCGTGTCATTGATCAACTTCAATCCATTCAGGTCACAGATACAGACGCCCAGAGATCTTGTCTTTCCCTGCTTTTTCAACATCTCCATCTTACTGATATAAGCATTGCGGTTAGCGCAGCCGGTCATCTGGTCGCTATACCCCATACGCTCAAGTACCTGCTTATTCTCCTGATTTTTCATACAGATCGCGACAAAATATCCTACCGTCGTCAAAAGCCTTCTGATGATCTGGCTGATCTCCATCGGGGCATTGTCCACGCCGATAAAACCGATCAACTGGTTGTTTAGAATAATAGGCGCTTCAATACAGCTTTTGATATTCTGTAACTTCAAAAGTCTGTATTCCCCCTCCCAGCACTCTGCAATCTCTTCAATATCCCTGATCAGGATCTCCTTTCCTTTTTCCAATTCGTCAACCCAATGGCGGACTTCCCATTTATCCACTTCCTGCAGATTATCGATCTGCGGCATGATCCCCTCCTTACACCACTCAAAGGTATTGGAAAGGCATTTTTCATAGTTTTCAAAAATATAGATACGCTCCGCATCCATATATTTTCCCAGCGCTTCTATCATATTGCTGATTCCCTGTTCAAGATCCTCCGATGCACAAAGCCGGGCAATCTGCTCTAATACAAAATGCTCCGCCTCCAGGGCGCGTACCGTCTTATGATATTCTTCCTTATAAAAAATATTCTCATCTGACATCCAATGAGCTCTCCTTATGCTTTTTATGCTTTTTGACTTCCTATCAAACCAAAACCGATTTCAAAATTCTTCCATCATCTGAGTTCATCCAACATTGAAATACACAGATGTATCTAGTATAATATTTTAAAACAGACATTGCAAATCATTTTTAAGATTTCTGGCAAATCGCGGAAGTGCCAGATAAATGCTTGACACTTTTCGTCAAATTATACAAAATATAATTATATATGATAAGCTACAAACAAAGGAGAATTAAAACATATGCACCAGTCAGATGATGAAATCATGGACCTTGACAATAGCGCAGATTACGACGATATGCCCTACGATCCGTTGGAACACCACAGGGCAGACGAGCCTTTTATGGATGGGGATGTCCTTGACCAATACCTTGCCAATGAAGTCAGCGCAGCCCTGTCAGAACCGACAACGGATGAAGACGCGGAAGATACGGTCAATGCCGATTTATGGGATGCTTCCCCGATATCCGGCGGCTCATCCGCAGCGCAAAGTAAAAACAAGACCCGCAGCAGAGCAGGAAAACAAGCGCGTAGAAAACGCACTGCCCGTCCCCAATCTATTTTGATGGGATTTCTTGCATTGACAACACTTTGTTCTCTGGGGCTGTGCCTCTATATGCTGTTTAACTCACGCACCACACCCGCCAACTCCAATGCTATCATTGGAAACGGCGGAGATCAGCCCGTTTTTTATTCACAGGAAGAAGTCGATGTTATGATGGAGGAGGCTGCCTTAGCCGGTAAACAGGATCTGAAAAATGAGATCATGAACCAACTGTCGTCAGAAAATCCCAGCGTCCAGGATACCCTCCGCCGGCTGTATTCCGATTTTGTTTTTTATCAGGATAGCGGCAGTTATTACTTTATCCCGCTTTCTGATACGATCGAGCGCAACACTTTGGAACGCGGCAATTTTTCTGTTTCAGAAAACGGAGAAATCTCCTATACCTCGCAGAATGGCACATCTGCAAGAAAAGGCATCGACGTCTCACAGTATCAGGGCGATATCGACTGGGAACAGGTTGCGGCCTCCGGCGTGGAATTTGCCATGATACGCGCGGGATACCGCGGATATGGAACCGAAGGCAAGCTGGTAACCGATGAATGCTTTGAACGCAATATGGAGGGCGCTGCCGCCAACGGAATTGACATCGGCGTTTACTTTTTTACACAGGCCATCACCGTAGAGGAAGCTCGGGAGGAAGCTCAGTATGTTCTCGATCTGCTTGCTTCTTATGACATCTCCTATCCCATCGTCATAGACGTGGAAAAACTCTCCTCCGACGCAAGAGCCAATGCGCTTACGCAGGCGCAGCGTACCGAGATTGTTTCCGCTTTCTGTGACGCCATTGCAGAAGCAGGCTATACTCCGATGATCTATGGCGGTATCTATTCCCTGTTTGGAATGCTGGACATCAACCAGGTCAGCCATTATAAAATATGGTTCGCATTTTATAACAATTACGTTTATTATCCCTATGAGGTACAGATGTGGCAGTACTCTGACAAAGGCAGTATTCCCGGCATCGAAGGGGCGGTCGATCTAAATCTTTGGTTTTTGGAGTAAACTACTTTTTTTTCAATCAAATATGTGATATGATATAAATGATAATTATAAGCAGTGTACAGGTAAGCAAGCTGTCTGCTGCAGATACTTTCTTACAAGCGGCATATGAGTGTAACAAAGAGCCAAAATTGGATTTAACACTGTGGAATATATAAGGAGTTAGTATTTGGAACAGCGTAACAATACATTTACCATATTTTCAATGATTTTCGGAATCCTCACAGTTTTTTCTTTTCAAACAGTGATCTTTCCCTATTTCTTTGGAAGCCTTGCAATCATCTTTGCTATTTTATCCAAAGGAAGTTCCTTTAAAATGACTTCTTTGGCAAAGACAGCCGTCACACTCTCTGTGTCCGGCATTATAATGATTACCGCTTTTGAAGGCTTTAAAATCTACAAGTTCTATACTGACGAAGAATACTTTGCTGAATCTAACGCTGCATTTGAAAAGGTTTACGGAATAACTTTAGAAGAATATATTAATATGCTGGAAGAAACATATAAAACCGGGGAAATTCCCGAGGAATTGCAAAAAAAATTAGAAGGGATGGGATATTGATATGGCAGGCAGGATCGGACCGGTGGGAACCGGATATGGAATCTATGGCATTTATTTTCCTTGGTCATCAACAGACAGACCCGGCGCGATTTCCAACTCTCAAAATCCCGAGGAAGCATTCTCCGCGGACGGTGCCTTAAATTCTTCCAAGGCGGTTAAAAAGACGGAATGCCAGACTTGTAAGAATCGTAAATATGTGGACGGCTCCAATGAAATGGTTTCTTTTAAATCGCCCGCCAAAATGAGTCCCGGACGTGCGGCGGCAGGCGTACGCGCCCATGAACAGGAACATGTCAGCAACGCCTTTGAAAAAGCCGCAAAAAATGACGGCAAAGTGCTGCAGGCAAGCGTTGCCCTAAAAACAGCCATTTGTCCGGAATGCGGCAGATCTTATATTGCCGGCGGAACCAC
>DLOP01000035.1:3604-17193 GCA_002478505.1 Lachnospiraceae bacterium UBA7481 | reverse complement strand
TTTATGTGCGAAGTTTGAGTTAATTACACTTTTTGTTGCAGTTATGGTAATGACGATAATTCCCTGTTTCTATTCCTACTTCTATTACCTGAAACACAGGGAGGATGAGGATTATTACAAATGAGAATGTAAAAGTTTATTTGGTTAAGACATCAAGTGGAGTGGTAACATTTTCGTAGTATCCCAATAAGGTCAGCACTAATACATCGTCTTCAATATAGTAGATCAATAGCCAATCCGGCTGGATATGACACTCGCGGTATCCTGCCCAATTCCCGGTTAAAGAATGATCTTTGTTTTTCTCGGGGAGTGCTTTACCCATTGCAAGAGCAGCAATGACATTTTCACGATTTTAGATATGAAAATAATTCATCCAAATTGGTATAACCCTTTACGGATGGATCGTTTGCAATCCTTTCTGCTTCCAACATGGCGTAAATTGTTTCCCTATTAGGATAGTTCAGAGAAATGTCAAAAGGGATTCTGCCTTCGCGAATTGACTGACAAACAAAGATATTAAATGCTGTGGACAAATTCATGCCGAGTTCTCCGAATAGGGCATCAGCCTGTGCTTTCAAATCCGAATCCATGCGGATGCTGATATTAGTGGTAGAGCCAGCCATACTATTATCTCCTTTCTTTGCTAATAATTGCAGTATATGTTATTTGCACGAAAATACAATATTTTGCACGAATATTTTTAAAATAGGCAAATGACAATTGTAGATTATAGGACCCCTGCTTTGCAAAACAAAAGATGCAAAACAAAAGATTTAAAAATATATTGACAAACTTCTATATGACATATATAATAACACATAATAATCAACAATGAATGGAGGCGCATGAATGGATACCAAAAAAATTGCAATTATGTTTAAAGCATTTTGTGATGAAAACAGATTGCAGATTTTAGAACTTTTGCGGAGTGGTGAGAGATGTGCCTGCGATATTTTAGAAGAAATGCATATTACACAGCCGACATTATCACATCACATGAAAATTTTGTGCGATGCCGGTATCGTAGTTGGAAGAAAAGAGGGTAAGTGGATGCACTATTCCATTTCAAATGAGGGCTTGCAGGAAGCGATGAAATGTTTAGAGCATTTTTCCAATTGTTCCAAATCTGAAAGTGGAAAGTCGTGTTGTAAAAAGTGATTGACAGTAGAACTTTTTCGCACGACTAATCATATAATCAATATATAGATATATTTGAATATTTATATATCTAAATAAAAAGGAGAATCATTATGTTACAAAATGTATGGAATTTTTTTCAAGACGAAGTTTTTGGGATGAAATGGCTGAACAGGCTAATCGGAAGCGGCTTGGAAGCAGTCGGTCTTGACACAGGCGGAAAGGTAGGGGGAAGTATTCAGTTTTTCATTTATGATGTTGTGAAAATCATGGTGCTGTTAGGTTTTCTGATTTTAATGATTTCCTATATCCAAAGTTATTTTCCTCCGGAAAGAACTAAGAAGATTCTTGGCAGATTTAAAGGAATTGCAGCAAATACAATCGCTGCTTTGTTAGGAACAGTTACACCGTTCTGCTCTTGTTCTTCCATTCCTTTGTTTATTGGTTTTACTAGTGCGGGACTTCCGCTTGGTGTTACGTTTTCGTTCCTCATATCTTCGCCAATGGTTGACTTGGGTTCACTGGTGTTGCTTATGAGTATTTTCGGCTGGAAAGTTGCTATTGTGTATGTCATTGTAGGGCTTGTTATTGCAGTTGTAGGTGGAACAATAATAGAAAAGTTACACTTGGAAGATCAGGTACACGAATTTATCAGAAATAGTCAGGTGATGGATACTCCGCAGGAAGAACTTACCAAAAAGGACAGATTAAAGTATGCATGGGATCAGGTTGTTGAAACAGCAAAAAAAGTAGCGCCTTATGTATTGGTTGGAGTAGGTATTGGAGCATTTATCCATAATTGGATACCGGAGGATATTATTGTAAAGGTATTAGGAACAGGCAATCCGTTCGGAGTAGTTATTGCTACAGTTGCAGGCGTACCGATGTATGCAGATATTTTCGGCTGTATTCCGATTGCGGAAGCTCTGCTTGCAAAGGGTGCAAGGCTAGGTGTTGTGCTGGCATTTATGATGGGGGTTACAACGCTTTCTTTACCGTCCATTATCATGCTGAAAAAAGCTGTTAAAACTAAGCTGTTAGGAATTTTTGTAGCAATATGTACGCTTGGCATTATTATTGTAGGATATTTCTTTAATGCCTTTCAGTATTTATTGGTGTAAGATACGGAGGTGGGATATTGTGAAAGACAAGAAGCTGATAGTAAAAATATTAGTGCCTGTTGTGATTGTTGCGGTCATTGTAGGTATATGGTTTATTAAAAAAACACCAGAGGGGGAAGAAACAGCAGATAATCAAAGTCAGGCAGCGCAGGAAGATATTGATGAAGAAATACAGGGTGCGGACTTTACACTGAAAGTTTCTGAGCAGATTGATTTTGAAGCATTAGCAGAATATGGGCTTCCGGTAATTGCAGATTATGGTTCGGATGATTGTATTCCATGCAAACAGATGGCTCCGATATTGGAAACAATGAATGAGGAATTTTCGGGCAGGGCATTTATTAAGTTTGCTGATGTATGGAAATATCAGGATAGTGCAGGAAATGTGCCAATACAGCTTATTCCTACGCAGGTATTGTTTTATGCAGATGGAACACCTTTTGTTCCGAGTGAGGAGTTACAGCAGGAAATGGAATTTATCCTGTATAGCGATAGAGAAAGTGGGGAACACGTTTTTACAGTTCATCAGGGAGGCTTGACAGAAGAACAATTCCGTAAAATACTGTCGGAAATGGGGGTTGAATGATGATTGACACATGGTTAAACCAGATTGCCATGTCTATACAAAACAATATGTGGATTGCACCGCTTCTTGCACTGTTAGCTGGTATACTGACATCGTTTACTCCATGTTCACTGTCAAATATTCCTCTTATTATTGGTTACGTTGGCAGTGCAGAGGAAAAAAATACAAAAAAAGCTTTTCGGTATTCAGTTATTTTTGCATTGGGAACAGCAGTAACATTTGTTTCGCTAGGATTGATTGCAACATCGGCGGGAAAACTATTGGGTACATCCTCAAAGCTATGGTATTTTGTACTTGGTGTACTGATGGTTCTTATGGCATTACAGACATGGGAGATTTTTCGGGTCATTCCGTCCATGAATTTGCTATCAAAAAGTAAGGTAAGGGGTACAATCGGGGCGTTTGTAGCAGGAATATTGGGTGGTGTCTTTTCATCGCCATGTTCTACACCAGTGTTGATTGCCCTGCTTGCTATTGTGGCTGGAAAGGGAAATCTGTTTTGGGGGATTCTGCTGATGTTCTTATATTCTATCGGTCATAGCATATTGGTAGTTATTGCGGGAACATCAGTGAGCTTTGTTAAGAGAATCAGTACAAATGAGAAATATAATAAGTTGGGGACGATATTGAAGATAGTAATGGGAACGGTTATTCTGCTGATTGGATTCTATATGTTTTGGTTAGCATTTTAATCCATTAAAAATATCTCGATGTATTCATGGGTAAGGAACAAAGCGGATTGGAAATATCCGGTTTGCATATAAAATTTTAAGGAGGATCAAAAAATGTCATTATTCAATTTTGGAAAAAAGGAAGAGGAAGTAAAAGAGCCTACTTGTGTGTGTAATGCACCCGTAGAGGAAGCAAAAGAGGAAAGCTGCTGCTGTTGTGGCGGGGAATCATCAGATACAGAAACGGAAAGTTGTGACTGTGTTGATGCAAGTACAGGCATTCAAAATATCAAGGTACTTGGCGCTGGCTGCAAGTCATGCCATGAGATGTATGAAAATACAAAGAAGGCGGTTGAAACGGCAGGCATTGAGGTAGAAGTAGAATATGTGACAGATATGGAAAAAGTAATGACTTATGGAATTATGAGTATGCCGGGACTTGTTGTAAATGAAAAAGTTGTATCGGCGGGCAAGGTCTTGAAGCCGGCAGATATAGAGAAATTATTTCATAAACTTGGTTTTTAAGAAGGAGAAAGTCTATGAGTAAGGAAGTCAAAAGGCAAGGAATTAGTGTTTTTCAAAGGTATTTGACTGTGTGGGTATTCTTATGCATGGTGGTAGGTATATTAATCGGGAAGTTCTTGCCTGTGATACCTGACCGTTTGGGTGAATTGAATATAGCCGGAATTTCCATACCTATCGCAATCCTGATTTGGGTTATGATTTATCCTATGATGATGAAAGTAGACTTCCAAAGCATAAAGCAGGTCGGAAAAAACCCGAAAGGATTGTTAGTAACATGGGTTGTAAACTGGCTGATTAAACCATTTACCATGTATGGAATTGCTTATTTATTTCTATTTGTTGTATTTAAGGCTTGGATTGCACCGGAACTTGCAACGGAATATTTGGCGGGTGCGGTTCTTTTGGGGGCTGCACCATGTACTGCTATGGTTTTTGTGTGGAGTACATTGACAAAGGGGAATCCGGCATATACAGTTGTTCAAGTGGCAACCAATGACTTGATCATACTAATAGCTTTTGTGCCGATTGTAAAATTCCTGCTAGGGGTATCAAATGTGACAGTGCCTTATAGTACGTTGTTTGTAAGCATTGTGCTGTTTGTAGTGATACCTCTTGTTGGTGGAATAGTTACCCGTATCAGTATGGTAAAGAAAAAAGGGAATGAATATTTTGAAAATGTATTCTTGAAGAAGTTCGATAATGTAACAACCGTAGGGCTTCTTTTGACATTGATACTGATATTTAGTTCACAGACAGACGTGATTTTATCTAATCCGATTCATATATTGCTGATAGCTGTACCACTGACAATTCAGACATTTTTCATTTTCTTTTTGGCTTACGGAGCTTGCAAAGTATTAAAATTATCACATGATGTAGCGGCTCCGGCAGGCATGATTGGGGCATCTAATTTCTTTGAATTGTCGGTAGCGGTGGCAATCGCATTATTTGGTACAACAAGTCCGGCAGCACTGGCTACAACGGTGGGGGTTTTGACGGAAGTTCCGGTTATGCTTACATTAGTTAAGATAGCAAACAGTTCACAGGCTGCCAGATAGGAGTATATGGACAGAGAAGGTAAGAAAAAGCCTAAAGTGGCATTTATATGTGTGCATAATTCCTGTCGCAGCCAAATAGCTGAAGCGTTGGGAAAACATTTTGCTGGAGATAGGTTTGAATTTTATTCTGCCGGAACAGAAACAAAGCCACAAATCAATCAAGATGCAGTCAGGCTGATAAAAGAACTTTATGGGATTGATATGGAAGTGACACAATACAGTAAAACCATTGATAAAATCCCCACACCAGATATTGCAATCTCGATGGGGTGTGATGTTGGATGTCCTTATATTGGCAGGGCATTTGATGATGACTGGGGTATTACTGATCCTACGGGTAAGAGTGATGAAATATTTACGGTAACTATCAAAAAAATAGAAGAAAATATATTATGCTTAAAAGATAGGTTGCATTGACACCTCAATGGAAAGTTTGCTTATAAAGTGGATTTAGGACTGATTTAGCATTGAATAAATCAGTCCTTATATTGATTTTGGGTTATCACAATTCTAATAAATCTTCTGCATCCAACCACATCTGCATATTTTCCGGGAGTAGACTTTAGTCCTTTCTCTGCTTTCCAACAGTCAATTCGCAAAAAATATCCTCGGCAGTCACCATATCTATGCTGTTGTGATGTGTGTTGCATTCCGTATATATAATATTCATCTTATTTGTCCTTTCTTTAAAATATTATGAAAGTATCTCAATCAGTTCCCCATATCCCGTTTATTTTATGCTATAATGTTTTATGTGATTTTGTTTCCCTTAAAAAATCATCAAATCACAATCGGAAGTTGTGGAGGTATCACTATATGAAAGAAGAATGTTTGCTCTGTAATGCTCCTTTGGAGTATTTGGAAATAGATGAACCTATGGAATGTGCGATTTGCCATAAGAAAGAAAACAGCAAAACCAGATGCGTGAACGGCCACTATGTTTGTAATGAATGTCATACCAAAGGAATGGATTGTATTATCAGCGTATGCCTTGAAGAAACATCCAAAAATCCTGTGGAAATAATCAATAAACTGATGTCCCAGCCATTTTGCCATATGCATGGACCGGAACATCATGTTATGGTGGGTTCTGCACTCCTGACAGCGTATAAAAATGCGGGAGGGGATATTGACCTTCCTGCTGCTTTGATTGAGATGATGAACCGTGGGAAAAGTGTTCCCGGCGGTGCCTGTGGTTTTTGGGGAGCCTGTGGAGCAGGTATCAGTTCCGGTATGTTTATTTCCATCATATCGAAATCCACACCGCTTGCAAATGAACCCTTTGCATTATCCAATCAGATGACATCAACAGCACTCGGCAAAATTGGGGAAATTGGCGGACCCCGGTGTTGTAAAAGGGATTCCTTTCTGTCAATATTAGCCGCGGTTGATTTTGTGGAGGAGCATTTCGGTATCAAAATGGAAAAGCCCAAAATAACGTGCCATTATTCGCAGGAAAATAATCAATGTATTGGGAAACGATGCCCCTTTTCAAAAGAAAATCAATGATATCAGGGAGAAGAAAATGGTTTATAGACTAGCAGAAGAAAGTGACATAGATGATATTTGCAAGTTGATAAAAGCTGCCATCTGCAGCATGGAAAAGCAGGGAATTTTTCAATGGGACGACATATATCCTACAAGAGAGGATTTCCTGACTGATATTCAAAAACAACAGCTTTATGTGGGTGTATTGGATGATGACATTGCTGTGGTATATACTGTAAATGAAGAATGTGATAAGGCGTATGAAAATGGAAGTTGGAAATATCCGGATCGTAAATATCGCATCATCCATCGTCTATGTGTTGATCCCATATACCAAAATAGAGGGATAGCAAAAGACACACTTTCCCATATCGAGAAAGAATTACATAAACAGAATGTCGAAGTAATACGGCTTGATGTGTTCAGCAAGAATCCTTTTGCGTTATCGTTGTATCGTAACGCGGGCTATGATGAGGTCGGCTTTGCAGATTGGAGGAAGGGAAGATTTTATCTGATGGAAAAGCTGTTATGATACAATTCAGAAACGCGCAGGTCGATTAAAAAGAAATTTGTGGAGGTTACTATGGACTGCTTTACAGATGAAAGAGACTATAAAATATTAGAGAAGGACAAATATACATTTTTTGTGCTTGGCCGCATTATGGGCGGAGAATGCGAACTGCTTTTAACTGATCATGAAAGGTTAATTATTTGCTTTACATGCAATCCGTATCCGGTATGGATATGGACTCCGAATGATGTGGCGAAAGAAGAAAGTGAAAAAGCCTATGAGCTTGTCAAAGAAAATGGTTTATTCACTGGGGGGCATACTTTCAATTTGAAATATGATTTGGCGGATTATTTTATAAGAAGAGCGTCAGAAGATACACTGGTTCTATCCATTACAACAAATATGTTTGCCTATGACTGTCCAAACCCGATAGAACCGCATGTACGGGCCGACGGCGGATTACATAGATGTGTGGCGGAGGATATCGACGAGCTGGTTGAGTTTATGGATCTCTTTCATAGAGAAACTGGGGTAGATCAAGATAGTCCCGAAGCATATCGCCGCAAAGCGGAGGAAGCCATAAGAAGTGGCAGTCACTTCCTTTGGAGAAATGCAGAAGGCAGACACGTGGCTATTTGTAACTTCAGACCAAATGGTGATTTGGCAGGTGTCGGATTAGTGTATACGCGTGAGGAGTATCGAAGAAAGCACTACGCAGAAAATCTTGTTTATCAGGTTACCCAAATGGCAAAGGACGCAGGATATATGCCTATGCTTTATACTGATGCAGATTATGCCGCATCGAATGCTTGTTACGAGAAAATCGGATATGTCCTTAGAGGCAAGCTGTGTACCGTAGGCTGAGAACGATAACTTCCTGTTTGAAGAACGGAACCATGGTATTGACGGAGGTAAAATATGGATTGATTAGAAGCAATAATACAGTTTATTAGAATAACATTGAAATTGGAGGAGAAAAGATTATGGAAATAAGGTCATTTGAAATTTCATTTCTGCAAGGAACGAAAACGGTTTTAAAAAGCGTATTTTTTCATGAGGGAAGCAATGAAGTTTTCAATGAGTGGGAATTTGCGGAAACAATATTGAAATCAGACGGATATTTGCCGGAGTTATGCGTGATTGCTTTAGACGGAGAAACTGTGATCGGCTATAACATACTGACCAAAGCAGAGATCGGTGGTCAGGCTGGTCTGGCACTGGGTCCGTTAGGAGTACAGAAGGAATATCAAAATACAGGAGTAGGGTCCGCCCTTGTAAAAGAATGTATCAGAAGAGCGACGGAATCAAGTTATCCGTGGATCGCTTTGCTGGGAGGGGACTATTATTCCCGGTTTGGTTTTGAGAGCGGCAGACCTTATGGGATTACGGTATCGGATAATGAGTTTGATAATGATCATTTACAGATTATGTTTCTGGATGAATCGGCAAAGAATAAGACTTCCGGGAAGCTGGTTTATTGTGATGCATTTTATGATTCGGACGGAAATTTATTGTAGTAACGGGGAGAAAACGGTACATTTTAACGAAAATTTTGAAAGCAGGAGTTTAGCAACGCCTATCCTGATCAGGGGCGATAAAAAATAATAGTTTACAATAAGAAGGTATTGTGTTATCATATATCAGTGTGTGGTCAGAACCACAGTTAACCAGGACTGAGATGACCGGTTTCTCCGACCGTCACCCCGGACTGGCAGAATATCAATTAGGAGGATATATCATGATTTCAGCAGAAAAGAAACAGGAAGTAATCGCGAAGTACGCGACGAAAGAGGGCGATACAGGATCACCTGAGGTACAGATCGCCATACTGACAGCAAGGATCGAGGAGCTTACGGCACATTTGAAGGAGCATCCACTGGATCATCATTCAAGACGCGGTATGTACAAGATGATCGGTAAGAGACGTGGTCTTTTGGATTATCTTAAGAGAGTGGATATCGAAAGATACCGTTCCCTAATCGAGCGTCTCGGAATCAGAAAATAATCAGAGAAGAGAAGCGGATATGGGACAAAAGTCTCATTATCCGCTTTTATGGTTGAGTAAAGGAGAGAAAACAAATGTATAAGACATTTAGTATTGAAATTGGCGGACGTACTTTAAGCGTTGATATTGGACGAGTATCCGCACAGGCCAATGGCGCTGCATTTATGCATTATGGTGATACGACTGTATTATCTACCGCAACTGCATCGGAAAAGCCGAGGGATGGGATTGATTTTTTCCCGCTTTCCGTTGAATATGAAGAGAAGCTTTATTCCGTAGGGAAGATTCCGGGTGGATTTAACAAGCGTGAGGGTAAGGCATCAGAGAATGCAGTACTGACAAGCCGTGTAATTGACCGCCCGATGAGGCCGCTGTTCCCGAAGGATTATCGTAATGATGTGACGTTAAATAACCTTGTAATGAGCGTGGATCCTGAGTGCCGTCCGGAACTGGTGGCGATGATCGGTTCCGCTATTGCAACATGTATTTCCGATATTCCGTTTTGCGGTCCCTGCGCAATGACACAGATGGGACTGGTTGACGGAGAATTGATCATCAATCCGAATCAGGAGATCTGGAGAACCGGAGATATGCAGCTGACGGTTGCATCTACGGCGGAAAAAGTGATCATGATCGAAGCCGGTGCCAATGAAGTGCCGGAGGCGAAGATGCTTGAGGCGATCTATAAGGCGCACGACATCAACCAGTCACTGATCAAGTGGATCAATGATATTGTGGCTGAGGTCGGCAAAGAAAAGCATGAATATACCAGCTGCGCGATTCCTGAAGAGATGTTTGACGCTATGAAGAAGATTGTAACACCGGAGGAAATGGAAGTAGCTGTATTTACGGATGAGAAGCAGATCAGGGAAGCAAATATCCGCGATATCAGGACAAAGATGGAAGAAGCTTTTGCAGAGAATGAAGAGTGGCTTGCCATCTTAGGGGAAGCGCTTTATCAGTATCAGAAGAAGACGGTCAGAAAGATGATCTTGAAGGATCATAAGCGTCCGGACGGCAGGGAGCTGACACAGATCAGAAAGCTGGCTGCAGAAGTGGATATTATCCCCAGAGTACATGGTTCCGCGATGTTTACCCGTGGACAGACCCAGATCTGTAATGTATGTACGCTGGCTCCGTTGTCAGAGGTACAGAGGATCGACGGACTTGATGAGAATGACAAGGCAAAGAGATATATGCACCATTATAATTTCCCGTCTTATTCCGTAGGCGAGACCAAAGTCAGCCGCGGACCGGGACGTAGGGAGATCGGTCATGGTGCGTTGGCAGAGCGTGCGCTGGTGCCGGTGCTTCCTTCGGAAGAGGAGTTCCCATATGCGATCAGAACCGTATCTGAGACATTTGAGTCCAACGGATCCACTTCCATGGCGTCCACCTGTGCTTCCTGTATGTCGCTTATGGCGGCCGGTGTACCTATTAAGAAAATGGTGGCTGGTATCTCCTGCGGTCTGGTAACAGGGGAAACAGATGATGATTTCGTATTATTGACAGATATTCAGGGATTGGAAGATTTCTTCGGTGATATGGACTTTAAGGTTACAGGTACGAAGGATGGTATTACCGCGATCCAGATGGATATCAAGATCCATGGTCTGACAAGACCCATCGTAGAGGGCGCTATCGCAAGATGCCGTGACGCAAGGATGTTTATCATGGAGACATGTATGTCCAAAGCAATTGCGGAGCCGCGTGAGGAAGTCGGAAAATATGCGCCGAAGATCATTCAGATCAAGATCGATCCTGAGAAGATCGGTGATGTCGTTGGACAGCGAGGTAAGACGATCAATGAGATCATTGCCCGTACCGGCGTAAAGATTGATATTACAGATGACGGCGCTGTCAGTGTATGCGGCACGGATATGGAGAAGATGGATGAGGCTGTGGACATGATCCAGACGATCGTGACTGACTTTGCGGAAGGACAGATATTTGCAGGCAAAGTAGTCAGCATCAAGGAGTTTGGCGCGTTTATCGAGTTCGCACCGGGCAAGGAGGGGATGGTACACATCTCCAGAATTGCAAAGGAAAGGATCAACAAGGTGGAAGACGTCCTGCAGCTTGGCGATGAGGTGAAGGTTGTATGCCTTGGCAAGGATAAGATGGGCAGAATGAGCTTTTCCATCAAAGATTGCGCGCAGAATTAAGCGTTAGAAAATGTAAAAAGATTAGAAAGTGATTAAAAAAACCGGTGCATCCGATACAGGCTGCGCCGGTTTATCATTTTAAAGAAGATAGTCACGCATGATACGCAGGGCGTTTTTTTCAAGGCGCGACACCTGAGCTTGGGAAATGCCGATCATATCGGCAACCTCCATCTGGGTCTTGCCTTCAAAAAAGCGCAGCGTGACGATCTCATGTTCCCGTTCATTCAGATGCTTCATGGCTTCTGTCAGGGAAAGCTGCTCTACCCAACGGCTTTCCTTATTTTTTTTATCTGAGATCTGATCCATGACATACAGCGTGTCTCCGCCTTCCGTATAGACCGGTTCGTAGAGACTCAGCGGACTCTGGATCGCATCCAGGGCATAGACGATATCTTCCTTGGTCATGCCGATCTCCGTTGCAATCTCTGCAATGGTGGGCTCCAATGCATTTTTACGTGTCAGGTAGTCCCTGGCATAGATCGCCTTGTATGCCGTGTCCTTTAAGGAACGGCTGACGCGGATGGAGGAGTTGTCGCGCAAAAAACGGCGGATCTCTCCTATGATCATAGGGACTGCATACGTGGAGAACTTCACGTTCAGAGTGGTATCAAAATTATCTATGGCTTTGATCAGACCGATACATCCGATCTGAAACAGGTCGTCAACATTTTCATTGGTGGAGGAAAAACGTTTAATGACGCTTAGGACAAGGCGGAGATTGCCTTTGATAAATTGCTCTCTTGCAGTCATATCCCCCTGCTTTATCTTTTTAAACAATTCTTCCGTTTCATGGGATTTAAGTAATGGAAGTTTGGCGGTATTGACACCGCAGATTTCTACTTTTTGGACTGCCATCAGAGTTCCTGCCTTTATAAGTTTGTCAGCTGCATATTTATCTTGCGCGGAAATGAATGGTTTTATACTTACGATTTTAAGTTTTGTGCATATAGTATTACAGGAGGTGGGATTATGCTTTTTTCGGAACTACGCTGTAAGGAAGTAATCAATATTAATAACTGCAAGAAGCTGGGAAACGTCACGGATCTGGAATTTGACCATTGCACGGGAAAGATATGCTCCATCACGGTGCAGGGGAAATTTCATTTTCTGAGCTGTTTCAGTTGTGATGCCGGCTGCGTGATCCAGTATGCGGAGATTAAGCAGATCGGACCGGATATCATACTGGTGGATATATGAAAAAATATTATTTTAAATAAATATATTTGATAATTTATTTAAAATATAATATGATTATAAAGAAATTCGATTTTATCAAAGAAGATCATTTCCAATGATTTTTGGGTTTTTGGCGGATAGGACAGGCATTTTGGAAATGATCATAAAAAACAGTCGCAACAGGGAGGCTAACTATGTTAAATCCGGCAGTATTGTTTAAGATCAAAGGGGCATGGGATACTTTTTCGGCAAATCATCCCAAATTTCCGCTGTTTATCAAGGCGGTGCAGCAGAGCGGCATCAAAGAGGAGTCGATTGTTGAGATTGCTGTTGTGACGCCGGAAGGGAAACGTCTGGAAACTAATGTAAAGCTGACGGCATCGGATATGGAATTGATAGAGATCCTGAAGAATCTGGAATAACATTTTGAAATATTTGTGAGGATTTTTAAAAAGAACAATAGCATTTTAAAAAAATTTATTTAAGTTTTTTTGAAAAGCGGTTTACAAAAGAATAAAAAAGAGATACTATATTAAGAAAGATAGAAAGCGTTGATGGGAAGAGTAGCAGAGAAAACTGTCTGCAGAGAGCCGCGCCATAGGCTGGGAGCGCGACGGCAGGTACTTTGTGAAGACCACCCCTGAGTGATCCTTAATCGGAGTCCGGTGATACCGTTATCATCAAAGAAAGAGGTCTGCTGAGGCAGGCAATCAGGGTGGAACCGCGGAATTGTATTTCGTCCCTTACATCAGAGAAGTCTGGTGTAAGGGATTTTATATTTTGAGGCGGTTAAAGGATATATGGTACAACGTTTGTCCGATGAGGGAAAGTATTGCGATACTGCATTATATAAATGCAATATGGGTAAAATGTTTGGGAAATGTAAAAAAGTAGAAAAATTATTTTTAAGGAGGTTATGAAAATGAAAGAAAAATGGGAAGTAACATGGGATGAACTGCAGGAATTAATGGGAGAAGAAAAAACGATCACGAAGAAGGAATTCTGCCTGATGGTGGCAGTGGCATTTCTTTATGGAATGGTGCTGGGGATCTTCTTTTCACCGAAGAAGCATATTGTGATCGGCTCCAATAATAGGGGGCTTACCTGTGATGATGAGGAGGACAAAAAGAAAAAGGGAAAATGCTG
>DLOP01000035.1:0-3550 GCA_002478505.1 Lachnospiraceae bacterium UBA7481 | reverse complement strand
GAAAAAGTGGAAAGGGGCTTGGCTATAAAGATGAAAATTACATTAAAGGATGGAAGCAGCAAAGAATATTCCCAGGCGATGAGTGTCTATGATATTGCAATGGACATCAGCGAGGGACTGGCGCGGGCAGCCTGTGCGGGAGAGGTTGACGGAAAGGTAGTTGACCTTCGCACGATCATTGATTCCGATGTGAGCTTAAATATTCTGACGGCAAATGACAAAGAAGGTTTAAAGGTGTACCGCCACACGGCGGCCCATGTCATGGCGGAGGCGGTAAAGCGGCTGTTCCCGGAGGCAAAACTGACCATCGGACCTGCGATCGATAATGGATTTTACTATGATTTTGACCATGCCGCATTTTCGAGGGAAGATCTGGATAAGATCGAGGCGGAGATGAAAAAAGTGATCAAAGAGGGCGCGAAGATCGAACGGTTTGTTTTAAGCCGGGAAGAAGCGGTTAAGCTGATGCAGGAACGCAACGAACCCTATAAGGTGGAATTGATCGAGGATCTGCCTGAGGATGCTGAACTGTCATTTTACCGTCAGGGAGATTTTGTGGATCTGTGCGCGGGACCGCACCTGATGAGTACGAAAAATATCAAAGCATTTAAACTGATCTCATCTTCCAGCGCTTACTGGCGCGGCGATTCGAATAAGGCGGTGCTTCAGAGGATCTATGCCACGGCATTTGCAAAAAAGGATGAGCTGCAGGATTATCTGAAATATCTGGAAGAGATCAAGCTGCGCGACCATAATAAGATCGGTCGTGAAATGGAATTGTTTACCACAGTGGATGTGATCGGACAGGGGCTTCCGCTTTTGATGCCGAAGGGGGCAAAGATCATCCAGACGCTGCAGAGATGGATCGAGGACTTAGAGGATAATGAGTGGGGCTATGTCCGCACCAAGACGCCGCTGATGGCGAAGAGTGATCTGTATAAGATCTCAGGACATTGGGATCATTATAAGGAAGGCATGTTTGTCATGGGGGATGAGGAGAAGGATAAGGAAGTATTCGCACTTCGTCCCATGACCTGTCCATTCCAGTATTATGTTTATAAGGCGAGCCAGAAATCCTACCGTGATCTGCCGCTGCGTTATGGCGAGACTTCTACACTATTTAGAAATGAGGATTCCGGCGAGATGCACGGGCTAACCCGTGTGCGGCAGTTTACGATTTCAGAAGGTCATCTGATCGTCAGACCTGATCAGATGGTGGAGGAATTTAAGGGCTGTATTGCATTGGCAAAATACTGCTTAAAGACCCTTGGCGTAGAAGAAGATGTTACCTATCATCTTTCCAAATGGGATCCGGAGAATCCGGCAAAATATATTGGAGAGCCGGAAGTATGGAATCAGACGGAGGAAAGTATCCGTAAGATCCTGACGGAACTTGACATTCCGTTCACTGAGGATATTGGGGAAGCGGCTTTTTACGGACCGAAGGTTGACATCAATGCAAAGAATGTCTATGGCAAAGAGGATACCATGATCACGATCCAGTGGGATGCGCTTTTGTCAGAGCAGTTTGACATGTATTATATTGATGAGAAGGGCGATAAGATCAGACCGTATATTATTCACAGAACAAGCATGGGATGCTATGAGAGGACGCTGGCGTGGCTGACGGAAAAATATATGGGCAAGTTCCCCACATGGCTCTGTCCGGAACAGGTGCGCGTGCTTCCGATCTCAGAGAAGTACTCCGATTATGCAGAAGAAGTATATCGCGAGCTTAGAAAGCATGGCATTCTTGCATCCGTAGATCAGCGTTCCGAGAAGATCGGGTATAAGATCCGCGAGACAAGACTTCAGAAGGTCCCTTATATGCTGATCGTCGGCGAGAAGGAAGAAGCAGACAAGACGGTATCCGTCCGCAGCAGATTTTTGGGGGATGAGGGCGCAAAGGCGCTGCCTGATTTTATCAATGCGATCTGTGAGGAGATCCGCACAAAGGAGATCCGGCAGGAGACGGCAGAGGAATAAATTGGCTGTCTGATGCATAGAATCGGACAAAAAGACAATACTACCTTTAAAAGAAAATTTTGGAGGTAGGATATGGCAGAATTAAAATGCGGTGTAGAGAATTGCGCTTACAACAGTGATAAATGCTGTTGCAAAGGGGATATCATGGTAGGAGGATGCAATGCAGACTGTTCCTGCGATACCTGCTGCGATTCCTTTAGGGAGCAGAGCGAGGGCGCTTATACCAGTTCCATGGACCACCCCAGCAGAACGATCAGCATTGACTGCGAAGCGGTAAAATGCGCATACAATTCCAATTATAAATGCGCAGCCGAGCATGTGGATATCAGCGGATTGGGTGCAAAGAACTCACACGGTACAGAATGTGCTACATTTATCGAACGATAAAACAAACTTATATTTTCCAGGGAAGCAATGATTGAATCAGTGTTTCCCCCAAAAAGGGCATTGCAGCTATTTCCTGCGATGCCTTTTTTGAAATTAGCGTTTTTTGCAATGTCAACTTTTCAAACAGGGTATAATATGTTATACTGTACCCGTTAAAAAATGATCTGCAGGTGTATGCCGGAGGCTTACACTGGCATATGGGAAATGGAGAAATTTATGACATTCAAATCACGGCTTATATTTTTTGCAATCATTTTAGGGGCAACATTATCTTTTTTGGGTATTAAAGACCTGCTGGTACTCTGGAAAGAACCGGTAGATGTTTTGAATGAGGATCCCGCCTCGCTGACCAATGGGATGCATGTACATACTACAGTAGATCTGGTCTTGGATCAGTTTATCGAGGAGACTTCCTATCGTACCTCTTATGGCGTCAAGGTATCTGCCGAAGAGGAGTCGGCAAGATATTATGCGCTTCCTTATCTGAAAGTGGAAGGCGATTGGGTCATGATAGATAAAGTAGTTGCGATCAGGGTATCTGCAGGCAATTCTGCCTGTGGTACTTTGGATAAAATATCGGAAGAAACGTATGAGTGGTGGTCTGATGAGACCGGTAAGGTGGATTACGGCCACACGACTCTGGAAGTGGATGGACGGCTTCGCAAGATGACAGAGGAAGAAAAGAACTATATGCTTGATTACATTACATATGTCATGGATTGTGATCGTTCGGAAGCTGAAAAATATGTGGTGCCTTATGTGATCCTGATACAGAACTTGAATGCAGCATTACCTATGACTTTGATTGGATTAGTTCTTCTGGCTATTCCCATATTGATTCTTGTGATTACCAAAAGCAGAGAGAAAAGGAATGCAGCCATGATGTACCAGCGGCCGCGGGATATGGCAAAGCCGGAGGGGACGTATTATGAGCCGGAGGATGGAACGATGGCGCCGACTGCTTATGGTAGTACGACCTACGGAACGAATACTTACGGGCAGAATATGTACGGCAGTACGGAAAGCGTGCAGAATACATATTCATCCTATGGAAACGCGGGAGCAGCACAAAATACATATTCTTCCTATGGAGGTGCGGTCACAGCGCAGAATGCCAATCCGCTCTATGGGAATGCGGGGACGGCGCAGAATGCTAATCCGATCTATGGAAATGCAG
>DLOP01000050.1:4594-4734 GCA_002478505.1 Lachnospiraceae bacterium UBA7481 | reverse complement strand
GGCGACCTGCAGCGGCTGATCGCACAGGCGGAAAAGCTGCCGCAGGAGGAATTCCTTTCGCTGGGGAGAAAAGCAAAGGAGAGGATCCGTCGATATTATAGCTGGGAAAAACTGGTGCAGGATTATGAAAAACTCTTCAC
>DLOP01000050.1:4347-4480 GCA_002478505.1 Lachnospiraceae bacterium UBA7481 | reverse complement strand
GTATGATGAGTTGAAGGAAAAGGGTTGTCAGATGATAGAAACGCCTTTTCGGCGCAGAGGTAAAAATCCGTTGTCCGAGATTGCTTTGTACCGCCTGTATCTGCACTTATTAAAAGTAGCCGATCCCGCTTTG
>DLOP01000050.1:4099-4236 GCA_002478505.1 Lachnospiraceae bacterium UBA7481 | reverse complement strand
GCAGTCTGGCTGTATCGTAAGGGCCTGAAAAATGCAGTCCGTGTATTTCTGCAGAATCGGAGCAGTCTGGATGTTCTTGCGGAGAAAAAAGTTCTGCATGGAAACGAAGTTCTGATGGCAGGTTCCGGTATCAACTT
>DLOP01000050.1:3817-3977 GCA_002478505.1 Lachnospiraceae bacterium UBA7481 | reverse complement strand
GCAGTTCCATGTGATCGGATTCTGCGAGGATGCATACGAGGAAAGGATCCGGCGGATGGAAGCGGACGGATTGCTGACTTATCATGGGTGGCAGGATCATATGCAGCCGTTTTTTCAAAAAGCGGGATGCGTGATACAGCCTTCCCATCATGAAGGGATG
>DLOP01000050.1:3576-3750 GCA_002478505.1 Lachnospiraceae bacterium UBA7481 | reverse complement strand
GGGAAAAACGGTTATCTGTTTCCGGTGACGGATGCGGAAGTACTATATCAGAAAGTGGAACAGTTTTACCTTATGCCTGTGGAAGAGAAGGAGACTATGGGCAAGTATGGAAGGGAGAAGATATGCAGGGAATTTGACAGAAGGAAGGTTGTGGAGAGATATCTCATGGAGATC
>DLOP01000050.1:2214-3476 GCA_002478505.1 Lachnospiraceae bacterium UBA7481 | reverse complement strand
TAGTTGTTCCAAAAACATCATACAATGAAATCATTTTTGGAACAACTATTTTCAAACTTCGAGTTATGTAAACCTCATGGGCAGAATTGTGGAATGAAAAAGCGATTGTTTTGCAAACACTTATTATAGAATAGAAAGCGAGGAAAAATGATGGGTCTTTATGAAAAAATTGTGGCAAAAGAGGAAAAAATATCACTGGTAGGACTTGGATATGTAGGGATGCCGATCGCCGTGGCGTTTGCCAGAAAGGTCGATGTCATTGGTTTTGACTTGAATGCGGAGAAGATCGCGTTGTATCAGTCCGGCATTGATCCCACGAGGGAAGTCGGGGATGAGGTCATTAAAAATACAAAGGTGGAATTTACTTCCGATGAGCAGAAGCTAAGGGAGGCAAAATTCCATATTGTAGCTGTGCCGACTCCGGTCAACAGTGACCATACACCGGATCTTTCTCCCGTAGAGGGAGCAAGCAGGATTCTAGGAAGGAATCTGACAAAGGGGTCTGTCGTTGTATTTGAATCCACGGTATATCCCGGCGTTACGGAAGATATCTGTCTGCCGATTCTGGAAAAGGAGTCGGGATTAAAGTGCGGTGTGGATTTTAAGATCGGGTATTCACCGGAACGTATCAATCCGGGAGACAAGGTACACCGCCTGGAGACCATTACCAAGATCGTATCCGGTATGGACGAGGAGACCTTGGATACGGTTGCCAAAGTTTATGAGCTGGTGGTGGAAGCGGGTGTTTACCGTGCGGAATCCATCAAGGTGGCAGAGGCGGCGAAGGTGATAGAGAACAGCCAGAGGGATATCAACATCGCGTTTATGAATGAGCTGTCCATTATTTTTAACCGTATGGGCATTGATACTAAGGCAGTTCTGGATGCTGCAGGGACCAAATGGAATTTCCTGAAATTTTATCCGGGACTGGTGGGGGGACACTGTATCGGAGTTGACCCTTATTACCTGACTTATAAAGCGGAGGAACTGGGATATCATTCGCAGATCATCTTGTCCGGACGCAGGATCAATGATGACATGGGAAAATATGTGGCGGAGAGCCTTGTTAAAAATCTGATCAAGGCGGATATCAATGTCAATAAGGCGAAAGTGGGCATTCTGGGATTTACGTTTAAGGAGAACTGCCCCGATACCAGAAATACAAAGGTGATCGATATTTATAATGAACTGATGGAGTATGGGATCACTCCCATTGTGGTAGATCCGGAGGCGGACGCAGACGAGGCAAAGCGTCTGTATGG
>DLOP01000050.1:0-2170 GCA_002478505.1 Lachnospiraceae bacterium UBA7481 | reverse complement strand
AGTTTATGTCGCTGACAGAAGCGCAGATCGACGGCTTTTTTGCGGCGGTTCATCCCAAGAAGGTTCTGCTGGATCTGAAGGGGATCCTGAACCGGAAGGCTTACGATGCTAAGGGGGATTATCTGTACTGGAGATTGTAATGATACTCGATCTTCGTAAACGTACGTTGTACAACATAGATATATCATTGATCAACTGATAGCTGAAAAGTTATGTAAGCAGGATATTATAGTTTCAATAACGTATATAAAAATCAGAAATGAGGTATAAGTAACGATGGGATATCAGGATCTGAAATTTGAAAAAGACAGTGTTTTTCTGGTGACCGGCGGTGCCGGTTTTATCGGATCAAATCTGTGCGAGGCGATTCTGGATATGGGATATCAGGTACGCTGTCTGGACGACCTTTCTACCGGAAAGCAGGAAAATATTGATTTTCTGCAGGGCAGGGATGGATATACCTTTATCAAGGGAGATATTAAGGATCTGGATACTTGCATGAAGGCGTGCGAAGGTGTTGATTATGTGATGAATGAAGCAGCCTGGGGCAGCGTTCCGAGAAGTATAGAGATGCCTTTGTTTTATGAGGAAAATAATATCAGAGGAACCCTAAATATGATGGAGGCTGCAAGACAGCAGGGTGTAAAGAAGTTTGTCTATGCTTCCAGTTCTTCTGTGTATGGCGATCATCCAGTGCTTCCTAAGGTGGAAGGGCAGGAGGGCAATCTGTTATCACCTTATGCGCTGACGAAGCGGGCGGATGAAGAATATGGAAAACTTTACAAAAAGCTGTATGGGCTGGATACTTACGGACTTCGCTATTTTAATGTGTTTGGACGCAGACAGGATCCCGATGGGGCGTATGCGGCGGTGATTCCACGGTTTATCCGTCAGCTCCTTCATGGGGAAGTGCCTACCATCAATGGTGACGGTAAACAGTCCAGAGATTTCACTTATATTGATAATGTTATCGAGGCTAATCTAAAGGCGTGTCTTGCGCCGTCGGAGGCAGCAGGAGAGGCGTTTAATATTGCTTATGGCGGACGGGAGTTTCTGATCGATATTTATTATGATCTTTGTAAGGCGCTGGGGGTATCGGTAGAACCTCATTTTGGACCGGACCGGCCGGGCGATATCAAACATTCCAATGCGGATATCAGTAAGGCAAGAAAACTTCTGGGTTATGATCCGGAATATGACTTTGCGTCAGGGATAGCATTGGCAATTGACTGGTATAAAAAGAATTTGGGAAACTAAATCCCTGCATTTTGTTTTGGCGTTATTTTTGGAAAGGTCGAATAGCATATGAGAAAGATTACCATCCGGATTGACGACATTACGGAAGATATGGATTGGAAAAAATTTCATCGGTTTGAAGCTTTGCTGGAGAAGTACGGCATCTGTCCCTTGATCGGCGTCATCCCTGCCAATCAGGATCGATCCCTGATGGCAGGAGAGAAAAAGGAAGACTATGCGGACTGGCTCAAGGAGAAACAAAAGCAGGGTTGGGTGATCGCCATGCATGGATATGACCATATCTATACCACAAAAAAAGGCGGTCTGTTTCCGTTGAATCATTTTTCGGAATTTGCAGGGCTGGATTTTGCAACGCAGGTGAAGAAACTGCGGGAGGGAGTCAGGGCGTTGCGGGAGATGAATCTTCGGACGGAGATTTTTATGGCGCCGGCACATTCCTTTGACCGTAATACGGTAAAAGCGTTAAAGATGTGTGGATTCCGATATATCACTGATGGATTTGGCAGCGGTCCCTATGAACAGTGCGGGATGATCTATCTTCCCATTGCAATACAGAAAAGCAAGGAATTTGGGAAGAAAGATGGGATCACGACCTTTGTGGTCCATACCGCAACAATGCGGGAGGAAGACTTCCGGTCTTATGAAAAGATGTTTGAGAAATATCAGGATCAGTTTGTCAGTTATGGAGAGATGCTGAAAAGGAGTGTGGTTTCCCGGAATCTATTTATGAGTATAGGGGAATACAGCCTTGCCGTGATGAAGAATTTTCTCTGTGGGGTTCGTGCGGCGGGCAGATGACAGAGGCAGATTGAAAAATAAGATTGATATCTTATTTTTCAATCGGCAATTTGAGTCAGAGCCTCAAGCGTTGATCGCAGATGAGAAACCGCATGCGCGGATTTCTCATCGCGTG
>DLOP01000058.1 GCA_002478505.1 Lachnospiraceae bacterium UBA7481 | reverse complement strand
CGGAACCATCGCGAATTCCTACTCCTACGCCCCCTTCGGAGAAGTCACGCAAAGGGGCAACATCACCAATCCCCTCCAATGGAGCAGCGAGGCATATGATGCCGAGCTGGGGATGGTATATTATAACTTTCGGTTCTATAATCCCGTGGATGGAAGGTGGACTTCGAGAGATCCGATTATAGACGAAAGAAGATGGAATGTGTACTCATATGTTTATCAGGCGCCTTTAAGTTCCTACGATATCATTGGTCTTCAGGCTCCTGGATACGAAGGTGCTTTGACTGTTGCTATTATCAATCAAATACAGGACAGAGATCGTATTGTTAACTCTGCTGCTCACCAATATTGTGATAATTACAATAAATACAAGGATTCTAAATGTTGTGATGGCGAGGGAAGAATGGTATCAGACCCCTATATACCCAAAGCTTGTGACATGTGCCACAAATTTGTTGACAAATATTCGGAAAATGGAAAGGTGATTAAACCTGTCGAATGTGTAGCAGAATGTCTATCCGAAGCGGAAGCCGGAATGCAAAAGATAGGTAGATGCAAAGATAGAAATACGCAAAGATTAATTAATCATGTTTCTTGCTATATTAATTGTGGATTTTATCTGATTTCTTCTAAAGCAATAGGCACTCCGGAAGGTGGATGGAAGATGGGATTTGAAGAACTTTTACCTGACCTCATTGAGACAAAAATTATTGAACCAACAAGCAAACAAATTGAAAATCAAGGAAGAGAAATACAAAAAGCTTTGGACTGCAATCCATATTGTTCAAAATATTTATGAAAAATTAATTTGAAATTTAATATTGAAATGAACCATAGATTTTTAATAATTGGATGTATTTCTCTAATATTCTGGAGTTTGTTAGAATTAGCGATGTTTCCATTTTGTGGAGGAGCATTTTTAATTTCGCTATCATTTATCTTATCCATAATTATCATTTCTGTTAATTCCAAAACAAAAAAACATTTTTTATTTACATGTTGCATTCTAACGTGTTTTTTGTGTTTTGGATTTTTTAGACCGTCAACGGATGCTTATTATATTTCTTTTATATTCGCAGTCCAATGGATCATATCATTTATATTATCCTCTTTTGCTGAATTTCCGTATAATCATGTGAATAAAATTTCTCGATTGGACATTCTTGGGAATATTGTATCCTCAATTCCATTCCTAGTTGTATTTTATTGGTGCATAACGAGCTAAAAATATTTGGATGCAATTACCGCCATTATAACCTCCATGATGAAAGATGGATTGGGAAAGATAAAATCAGTGAGAATCTCATAGCAAACAATTATGTATTTATAAACAACGAACCAAAATCTGATATTAATATTCTTGGTTTATATAGTTGGGGAGATTTCGGGATTGACCTTTTATCTGCAGCCCTTGTTGTAGGAGATGTTATTTTAGGAGGACCAACAGGGGAAGGAATAGGGCCTGCCATAGCTTTGCAAGGCATGAAAACAGGAGCAAAAATTGCAACTAAAGAAGCAGCGAAAAAAGTTGCAGTAAAAGATGCTAAAGAAAAAGTAAAAAAACAGCCGAATGTCTTGCGATTTATGATGGATACAAAGCTGCCGATAAAAATGCAGCGGGATGTAAAGCTTGCCTCAAATGCCCTGATTATTTGAAATTATTGGCGGCTAGGGCAGCGGAAATTACTGGCTGCTCGTTATATTTTAAGAAAAAATGTGACTATATTCTTCCTGATAGTATTACTAAAGGGAGCGCAGCAGCCGTATCCAGTCACAAAAATGAATTGACAAATAAGATAAAAGCCTTTTCAAAATGCGCAAAACATGCGGTAAAGGCAGGATGCAACAACCTCCCACCACTCCCTCAAATATGACAACTATTCCAACTAAAAAAGATATTAATCCTACACCAGGAAATCTTGACGAGTTAACAGCCCTGAAACATTTCCATGGAAAAAGCCAGAGCGAAGCCGCAAATCTTTTTTTTGAATGTCCGACATATTATGAAGAAGATTTAAAATGGATGGGAAGTAAAGCATTCGCTTTTTACTTTCCTTCTATGGAACCGTATCTTTTGTCGGAAGCAAGTGAAGATGATTCAGATATAATTAATGCATTGGCGAATACGCTACAAATCCGTCTGAAGCAAGATCCCCAATCAATCAAAGGATGTCTAGTTCCTGCTCTTAGAATTCTAGATTATATATCGGAAAATATGCAAAAATTCAATGTGGATCCTACTATATACGGTAATATTACTGTTAAATTGAGTAATATAATCAATCAAATTCGCTTACTGTAAATTCCAGACTGATGGCTTGGTTAGTTCAATCTGAATACAATGATGTCTTTCTATGTACTAAACAGGTTATGAGTCTCTATTCATCGTCATTTTAATTCGTAATTGTTTACTCTTGTTTTTTCATCCGAGTAATATTATGAATATCAAAAACCAAAATATTTTGAGAATTTTACAGCGGGACTATCCCACATAATTTCGAATTTATTTAATCATGAAATCAATTATAATCATATTTTTATTTTTTTGCCTTATCTCAAAAAGAGGGGCAGCAGATCAAGAATATCAACAAATCGATTTATATGCGGAAACATCTTTTCTTAAAGAGAATAAAAAACATCGAGTTAAAAAATTAAATTTGGAACAAAAGAAGGAATTAGCGAAAATTATCAACAAATACAATTTATTTCGGGATGGAAAAACGGAAACAGACGTTCCTTTTATAGGGAATCTGGGTATATTTCATATTATAATAAATAAAAAACCTTATTTATTGTTCATGGCATATAATACCAAACACATTCATCTTTTTGACAAGAAAAAAATTGGAGGTGAAGAATATACGAAGAAGCTCTTTTGGTTACAAGAAAGGGACAACAAGAGTGGTTTAGAAGTTCGAGTATTTGAATTAGAACCGCTGTATTTGGAATTGGAAAAGTTCTTGGAAAGGATTTCATCTCCTGTTATAGAAAAAGATAAATAAAAACAATAATATTCGTTTCTCAACATGTAGAACATGTGATTAATATTAAAAATGGGATTGTTTACTTTATTGCTCATCCAAGCAATGTGCTGAATATCAAAAGCCAGAATCCTTTGAAAATCTGACGCCAAGACTGTTCTGCATCATTCCGTTATTCTTTTCCGGCGGCAGGTCTCCACTCCATGCACAGCCAGCGGGCCATGGAGGCAATCACCCGGTCACAAGCGGATTCAGAATCCTTTGAATCCCTGATAAACACGGAAACCGCCATTTTCCGGCCGTTGGGAAGAACAATGATGCCGACGTCATTGCGGGCGGTAACGCCACCCCCCGGCAGCGTGAATCCGGATCCCGTCTTATGCGCCACCACGTAATCCCGCGGCAGCTGCCCTTTCAAACGTTCAGGGCCTGTAGAGCACCCCGCCATGATACCCCAAAGAAAATTCTGTGTACCCCTTGCCAGAATTTTACCTTCGTCAAACGCCCGGAGCAGGGAGTTCATGGCCGACGGACGGCTTGAGTTGACATATTGCAAATCATGATTCCGGTGTATTTCTTCTTCCGTAAAACGGACATTAATGCCGTCAATTCCCCATTCCTTCAAATCCTTCTGCACGGCCTGCGGCCCTCCAATAAGGCCAAACAGGAGGTCGCAGGTGTTGTTGTCGCTTTCCTGAACAGTCACTCTCAGCAGTTCCTTCAGAGAGAAATCGCCGCCTTGCGGGAAACGCTCCCGGAGGGGGCTCCAGGTATCTTTCACCAGTTGTTCCGGACGTATGCGGATGATCTGTTCCAGATTCATGGCGCCCTGGTCCACCCGCTTCAAGACAGACAAGGCCAGCACGAATTTGACGACGCTCTGCATGGGATAGGCCGCCTCATCCCCCACCATGACGGTTTCCCCCGTATCCAGCATTTCCGCAGCCATGCCCACACGGGCCTTCAGGGAATGGGCCAGTTCGCGTACGGCGGAGGAATCCGCTGCGGAAACGGCTGGCGGAGAAGACGTGGCCCCCTGAGAAA
>DLOP01000163.1:191-16257 GCA_002478505.1 Lachnospiraceae bacterium UBA7481 | reverse complement strand
ACCGGGAGCGGAAACGGAGCATGGTATAGGGCAGGAACAGTATCAGATGTTTCTCTCTGATCTCTTCCAGAGAATAGCTCTGTACTTTGACAGTGGGAATCTGATAAATATGTTCACTGTTATCCTGAAAGAGTATCCGGCATTGAAGATGGTCAGGGACAGCCTTGATTCCTTCCGGATAGATCACGACGGAACGGGGAAATCTTAATGTGATCCCTCCGGTATCTCCCTCAATGGTTTTCGTATGGGTGATCGCGAAATGCACGTCATAGGCAAACATACGGATCACCATTTCATGATCATTTTTCATCTGACATTCCAGATGATAATAATCCGTGCCGCCTACCAGAAGAGCGATATCCATGAATGTGGAGCTGGGCGGTTTCTTTTTGCCTTCCCAGAATGTGGATGTCTCTGTCTCCAATAATACAATGGAAGTCCCCTCTGGGTACTCTTTTCCGTAAACTTCCTTAAACAAAGGAAACAGCTGCTCCGGCATGGTGTCAACAATGGCCTTTAAGATCTCATCCCACAGTTTACGGCCATCATAAACAAACTACTGCAAACGCCAACGGGTTACATTAAAACTGTGAAATATGGCGAAACGCCAGAATGTTTGGACTGCAAAGAAAGCAGTCGCAAATGTTTTTCACGTGAGCCTAGTATATCAGCTATGATAGAACTTGTAAATATTTTTTTCTTAAATTTTAGATCTTATATTTCTATTATCTGATCGCTCATGCATTAAAATATATGTTTATTCACATTGTTTTACTATTTCACGATATCTATCCACCAAAAGCGGAATTCCTCTTTCAATCCAAAATTCCCCACTTAAGCCTCCTGAAGTCATCCCTCCATGTGCAAATTCCTCTACCTTAACCATTGTATCTACTTGCAGCTGTGTACCACTTACTTTTAAAAAGATACGGTAAATATCATCCACAAACCGGCTTTCCGAATATGGAAACTCTATCTTTGAGAAGTACTCTTCGAGATAAGTCCAAAAGTAAGGGTCTCCTCTAAACCCCCACTGCTTTGGTCTTTCATAAAATATTTCTGATAAATACCTTGCCATACGCCCCTCTCCTTTGCTTTTATGGACTACTTTGTTGATCTGAGTAAAGTTGCAAGTTGATCTGCATCTTCTTGGCTGTCCAGATTGGCAATCAGACAGGTTCCTCCTGCTATCGCAGACTGAACTTCAGGGCTTGAAATCATTTCCTCATTTAGATAGATACCTAAGTTCTCTCCTATATGCTCCGATGTTATCTGATAAAACGTTTCTGATGCGGCATCTGTAAATTGAATTTCCACCATATACAAAATTGCACCGGTTGAATCCGAACCTTGAACGGTTTTTGCCGATTCGATTCCGCCAGTCATTAAGATATTTCCGTCCCCATCTCTGAGTGTAAATACGTACTCCTCTTCATTCTCATGTATACCTATAATATCCTTTTGATCCTTCCGAAACCGCGCTTCTTCATGATGCTCTTGCTGTACCTCATGTATACCTATAATATCCTTTTGATCCTTCTGAAACCGCGCTTCTTCATGATGCTCTTGCTTTGCTCCAATTGCCACATTAATGATGATCAACACAAGACAAATAACGGATAATACGATTCCGGCAATTGCCATTCCTCTTTTTGACATACCATTCCATCTCCTTCTATCATAATGCTCTCCAAAAGACCAAAAGCAAGCTATTGTTTGTTTTTTTATCTTATACTATCTATTCCATAAAATCAAGGTTTTGGGCTTTTCCAAGCTAAAGTGTATTAAAAAAGGATTATAGCATTTGCCATAATCCTCTTTTGATCTATTCTAAATTATATATTAATCATCAAAATCTAATCCTGTTACTTTAAAAGTTCCATCACTCTCTTTTCTAACAGTAACCGTTCCTTCTCTTTTCAAATCTGCGTATTCTACTGTACAAGAGAAATAGTAATAACTACCATTAACTTTAGGTATGGCAACCCATGTTATATTAGTTATGGAACTTTGATTTTTTACAAGCATATTAAGATAATCTTCTACGGCTGCCTGTGCTTTTAAGCTGTCTTGTTCTTCATTCCTTGCATTTTGTTCTGCAATATAGCTACTGGATTTATTATTACTTAACCCTTCTACCATTTCAAAATCTCCAGTAAACACCATGTCACTTAATTCACTTGCATCTATATAATCCCATTCGGTATTATCGACACAAAATTGGTACAAAACAGGTACAAGATTATCCTAATAATGCTCCCCAAAAGCCCCAAAGTAACTTATTTTGTCTTTACACTTACCTTTTTACCGGAAAATGCAATTCCAAATTTCAAAATATCATTGATTCCATCTTCCTTCATTTCAGCATCATATCTCAAATCATCTATCTGAGCGAAAGCGTCTTCTGCAAGCCCGTCTAGCTCATCTGCGCTCAAGTCTTTCTTCCACTTAAGCTCCATAATCATTCCCGGATATCTTTCTTCTCTAGGGATCAAACTAATATCATATCTTCCATCCCCGGATTCTCTGTTGGACTTAATCTTGTATTGATTATCCATCAGCGCGATCAATCCAAGAACTAATCCGTGATAGAACCCTTCTGCTCCGGCATCGTAGAAGCTGATGGATTTATCCATATACTCAGCAATCGCATTCTGCAGTTTTTTATAGTCATTTGCATAAAGGCTTTCTGCGATCTTATTTGCCGTAGTTCTTGTGACAGCTCCAATCTGCAATAAATGCGATAATATTTCACTCTTATATACTACAGCAATTTCCTTATTTGGTATTGAGACTTCACAAAGGTAAGAACCATCTGCCTGCAGTTCTTTCTTTGGTGTCTTCAAATATCCTGCTACCAACAACAAACTGTAAATATTAGCCGGATTCTCAGCGAGTGATCTATAAATAACATTCTGATCGATCCTTGCAATGACTCTCTCTCCTTGCAACAAGGAATAAAGTCTCTCTGTTATATCATCAGTAGCCACCTTCAGAACATCTTCAAGGATTTCATTCTTTCCGGTATTTACCCAATACGCCTGAGGAATACACCCTTTTGAAATATAATTGATTACTGACCATGGATTATATATTTCTTCGCGGCCAAACAAATATCCGTCATACCAGTCCTTCAACTCATCTTCCTTATCTGATACTCCGTAGTACTCAAGCATCTGTATAACTTCATCGCCCGTGAATCCAAAGTATTTATCATATTCTTCATCCATTACAGAATTTACCGTCAGGTTATTTAACCCACTAAAGATGCTCTCCTGCGCAATTCGAAGAATACCCGTCAGGAATCCATAAGAAAGATTCTTGTTGTCCTTAAAAGCTCCTGAGAAGAAGTTTCTCATAAATCCTATGATTTCTTCATAAAAGTCTTTGGAATAACCTTCCTGAATTGGCGTATCATACTCATCAATGATGATAATCGGAGCCCTGCCATAATGAGTAGTAAGCATCTTTGACAGCTTCTCAAGCGCTGAAGTAAGTTCTACCTCATTTGCTGTACGATCTAGAATTTTTGCAAAATATTCTTTCTCATACTTTGAAAGTTTATCGCTATTTACTATCTCCTGATGTCTTCCATATTCTTCTTGAAGGAGTCCCTTGATCTTATCAATTGTCGCTTCCCAAGTATCAAACTTAACGTCTTTGAAGGTAAGAAAAACAACAGGATATTTCCCCTGATGCGAACGATACTCCTCACCGCATTTCCAGATCGCTTGTTTTGTAAAATACTTAGATGTATCTTCTTCTGATATCTCAAAGAATACTCTGAGCATATCCATATTCAAAGTTTTTCCGAATCTTCTAGGTCTTGTAAATAAGGATACTAACGGTTTCTGATCCAGAAACTCTTTGATCAATAAGGTCTTATCAACATAATAGTATTCTGACTGCGCACGTACATAATCCGAAATACCAATTGGCAGTGATTTCATTTCTGCACTTGCAGCTT
This sequence comes from Lachnospiraceae bacterium UBA7481, assembly GCA_002478505.1. Taxonomy (GTDB): domain Bacteria; phylum Bacillota; class Clostridia; order Lachnospirales; family Lachnospiraceae; genus NK4A136. The sequence goes on along the minus strand of DLOP01000163.1, from coordinate 12,290 downwards.
TTCTAACATATTTACCAGATGAAACTCTTCCATCGGCAGGCTTCTCTGCATCGTCAGGAATTTGCCAGCTTTTTCCAACCTTTATAGCTCCTGGAATTTTTCCTGTTTTACAAAAAGTTGCAACAGTACGTTCTGTAACATTCCAAATTGATGCCATCTCCTTACAGGTTTTCATCAGCGCCATCTCCAATCAAAAAATCTTCTTATTACTAATTATAAACAATTTTCGGAAGAATATCAAATCATTATTGATTTTCTTCCGAAAAATATCAAATCAAATTGATTTCTTTCCGAAAAATCCCATCCCTGTAAGTCAAAAAGGTATGTACTACTTCCTTGATCTCATTAAAAGAGATTTTAGCCAAAATCTACCACCCAGTCTTCCAGCACACTATGTTTTCCGACAATTTCCCAAGGATACGGATCACCGGAAACACAATACTGACAACGCTGCATAGGGCGCAGAAGCGCTGTCTTTAAATCTATGAGAGTAAGCTCATCGTCATATAGATCAATGCCTTCGTCTGTCGGAAGCTCTTTTGAAAAGGCTGCATTGAAATACTTAGTTGTAAAAGGCGCATAACATGGAGCAAGTTTTCCGTTTTGCAGACATGTGCAGGACGCCTGAAAACAGCTGTAAAAGAAATCTTCATCAGTGTTAGGCGTTAAGGTCTGCGTCTTATTAAATTTCGTGGTCATTTCCGTAATTGTGTACGGAATGCGCTGTTCATAAAGAAAACGCTTGATTTCCTCAATTTTTTCCTGAAGCGAAGGGTAAAAGGAAATATGGATAAAAGCCATCTTATCCCTCATTAGCGCAAGCAAATCATCGGACATTTGTTGGATCAGCAGACCGTTCGTCACGACCGTAATGATGCTTGCGGGATATAAAGCTCTCGTAAGCGCAATGAACTTACCAAGGTCGGGATTTAACAGTGGTTCACCGCCCAAGATCCGGATAATTCCAATATCGGGAATATATTTTTTTAATTGCCGCAGATCAGAGGAGAATTGCTCATAATCCGTAAAGACAGGTTCCGTCACAAGCGGCGAATAATGGGTGCAATATTTGCAGTTCAAATTACAGTGATCAGCCACATGAAATTCTAAATAAGACAGATATGGATCGGAAAGGGTAGGGGTAATAAGACCGGCTACCAGTTTGGGGATTGTTCTGACCCGGTCATTTAACCGGATTCCGTCGTAGATGTCGTTGATATCGATACCGGAACGCAGGAAAGCTAACACCAGATTATTGTGGTGAATATAATATTCCTTCGGGATGATAATCGCAATCATTTTTCCGTCGGCATACCGCTGCGCAAATTCCCGGACAGATATCTCGCTGTCATTCTGCGGGGCGCCAAGAACAACCAGGGCATCAACGATGATTCCTTCTTTGCCATCTTGAATGAGGAGATCGGAATACTCTTTTTCCAGAATATCTTTCATCAAAAGGCTCCATTTAGAATTGCCGAAAACCGCTATATGTAACATAGCATATTCCTCCTACTATAATAATGCTGCACAGCAACGTCTTGTGAATGGTCCTGAACGCTCACAAGGAAGATAATAAATCGCGGTGCAGTTCCTGAGCTCTTTTCTGCCATGTATGCTCAGCAACAGCCAGATGATATCCTGCAGATGCGATAGACTGCAGCTTCTGCTCATTCGACAGCAAATCGATGATCTGCTGCGGTAAAGCCGCAAGACGATCCGGCAGAAGGTCAAAAGAGACCCAGGTATCGTGCGGCAGACTTTCTTTTAAATAAGAAGAAGTTTCCGAAACAACAACTGTGCTGCGCAGCATTGCATTAAAGATGCGCTCATGACTGCCGTTTTTAAACCATGGCATTGTATTTAGAACGATTTTACTGTCCTCCATTTTCTCAAGGACTTGTTCCGGAGAGATGCGGCCATAATAATGTACATTAGGAAGATCGATCCAATCGCAGCCGGACCAACCGTCCCCATATAAGGTAAGCGAAATCCCGGCCTTCGCCACGGAACTTACGATTTTTTCTCTGTAATGGGAACTGACGACTCTTTCTATGTATACACAGGAAGAGATAAACTTCCGCAGCTCTTCATCAGCAAAGGCAATACCGTTCTGCAGAAGCTGATCTTCAATAATTGATTCAATTGTACTGTCCGGATGTGCAAGAAGCCGGGCAATACTTTCCTGACAGACTTTCTCGGCCGCAAATGGAAAGCGCGTAAAATCCGGCTTCTGGGATATTGCATAATCAGCAAACAGACTTCCTGCATAGAGGACATCAATATTTCTATCCTTGACAGGCTTGGGAGTGTGATCAGCAGGGGTTCCGCCATGTGGAAGGAATCCCGTACAGGGAATATGAGGATAAAACCGCTGGATATATTGGCTGTGGTTGAGATCAATGCTCAGCACAATGCCTGTACGCGGAGTGCGCATTAAGATATTGTGATACCAATAGGGATGATCCACCAAAATATTGACACATGGGATGCCAAGTACCTCCCACATATTTTTGCCGGAGGAAAGCTGCATACCAAAAAAGGGCATATTAAAGCCAATCATTGCAGTAATAGTTCCCTTTTTTATAAAATCATAAAGCAGTCCGAGATATAAGTCGCTCTGCCTCAGATCAAATTCAAAAATTTCATACCCCAGATATTCAAATCCCTGTTTCAACTGGTCACTAAACAGATTGAGCGTATCCAGTTCACAGCGAAATAAAACCAGTTTTCCTAATTTCTCCATGCTTTACCTCAAAAGGGAGCTAAATATTTGCCTGTCTTTTCTTCATCATTCAAAATCGCTGAAACCCTTGATTTTACTGGTCTTTTCCACCCAAAGTTTTCATTGTCGGGAACAACAGCACATCCCTGATCGCTGAAGAATTGGTCAGCAGCATCACCAGTCTGTCGATACCGTAGCCGATACCTCCTGTAGGCGGCATACCGATCTCCAGCGCATTCATAAAGTCTTCGTCAACCAGTTCCGCTTCCTCATCTCCCTGGGCTTTCAGTTCTGCCTGTGCCTCGAACCTGCCCCGCTGATCAATGGGATCATTTAACTCGGAGTACGCGTTACACATTTCACGTCCGTAGATAAACAGCTCAAACCGCTCCACATATTCCGGCCGATCCGGTTTTCTCTTGGTAAGCGGGGATATTTCCACCGGATGATCCATGACAAAGGTAGGCTGGATCAGATGCTCCTCAACAAACTCTTCAAAGAAGAGGCTCAAAATATCACCCTTCTTATGGCGCGCTTCATAATGGACGCCCTTCTCATCAGCCAGCTTTCTTGCTGCTTCCAGATCCGCCACCTGATCAAAGTCGATCCCGGTATATTTCTTCACCGCATCCACCATGGTGATCCGTTCAAAAGGTTTTCCAAAATCAATATGCGCATCCTGATAATCAAAATCCGTCTGCCCCAGAACTTCCTGTGCAAGATAACGGAACATATCCTCCGTCAGATCCATCATACCGTAATAATCGGTATATGCCTGATATAATTCCATCAGCGTAAATTCCGGATTGTGTCTGGTATCAACGCCTTCATTACGGAATACCCTGCCGATCTCATAGACGCGTTCCATACCGCCGACAATCAGACGCTTTAAGTAAAGTTCCAATGAAATACGCAGCTTCACATCCTCATCCAGCGCATTATAGTGGGTATCAAAGGGTCTTGCTGCCGCACCGCCGGGATTTGATACCAGCATAGGCGTCTCCACTTCCATAAAATCTTTTTCATCAAGATACCTTCTGATTGCGCTGATGATCTTGGAACGCATGATGAAAGTATCTTTCACCTCGCTATTCATGATCAGATCGGTATATCTCTGACGGTAACGCAGGTCCGTATTGGTCAGTCCATGATATTTCTCCGGCAGGATCTGAAGACTCTTACACAATAAAGTGATCTTTACGGCATGCACAGAGATCTCACCTGTTTTTGTTTTAAAGACATCTCCTTCGATTCCGACAATATCACCTACGTCATATTTTTTGAAATCCGCGTAAGCTTCCTCTCCAACGGAATCCCTCGCCACATAGGACTGGATATTGCCTGTCTTATCCTGAATATTACAAAACGAGGCTTTTCCCATAACACGTTTGGACATCATCCGTCCGGCAATCGATACCCTCTGACCCTCAAGGGTTTCAAACTGCTCCTTGATCTGTGTACTGTGATGCGTCTGATCATATTTTGTTATCACAAACGGATTTTTTCCGTTTTCCTGTAACGCGGCAAGTTTCTCCCGACGCACCTTCAAAAGCTGTCCGATATCCTGTTCCTGTGTCTGCTGATTCTGCTGTCTTTCCACCGTGTTCTCCATATCCTTTCTAACCCATGTCTTCTTATTTTACGTCTACCCTGACGTCCAAAATCTTATATTTTACCACACCCACCGGTGCCTCTACTTCAATCGTGTCACCCTTCTTCGCACCGATCAGCGCCTTCCCCAGAGGTGACTCATTGGAAATGCTTCCATTTAAGCTGTCCGCCTCACTGGAACCCTTGATGGTATATTCCATTTCCTCTTTCAATTCCTTATCCAGAAGCTTCACAGTACATCCAAATGAAACCTTTGCAATCTTTCCGTCTGTCTGCTCGACATCTACTACTTCCGCATTTTTCAGAAGCTTTTCCAGTTCTTTGATCCGGGCATCTACCCTACCCTGCTCATCCTTAGCCGCATCATATTCCGCATTTTCCGAAAGATCGCCCTGCTCCTTAGCTTCCTTGATCTTCTGGGAGATCTCCTTCATCTTAACAGACTTTAAATAATGCAGCTCCTCCTCATACTTTTCCAAGCCTTCTCTTGTTAACAGATTCTTTTTTTCCGTCATGACTTTGCCACACCTTTCTATGATATGATTTGAAACAATTATATTTTGGTAATATACTCAGGTAAAACAATCAATAAATTATACCTTAATTCCTTTTATACTGTCAAGGGTTCCCTGTGTCCGCTTTCAAAAGCTCTTTCTTCCGGATCGCCGTTATCTGCCGATCTCCTCGATCAGCTCCATCAATTCCTCCATCTGTTCCACAGAACACACCCTTTTTCTAAGACTTGCCGCATGGGGATAGCCTGCAATATACCACGCCACATGCTTACGCATCTCCCGGATACCGATATAATCTCCTTTACATTCCAGCTGCAGCGCCGCATGCCGCCGGATCATATCCCTGACTTCCTGGGTGGATGGTCTTTCCATCTTTACCCCATGTTCCAGATAGTATAAAATCTCACGGAAAATCCAAGGATTGCCCTGCGCCGCTCTGCCCACCATGATGCCGTCGCAGCCGGTTTCTTCTATCATTCGTTTTGCGCTCTCTCCATCTGCAACGTCCCCGTTACCGATCACCGGAATCGTCACCGCTTCCTTCACCTTGCGGATGATCTCCCAATCGGCAGCGCCGGAATAAAACTGCTCCCTGGTCCTGCCATGCACCGTTATCGCAGCTGCGCCGGCGTCCTCCAGATATTTTGCCAATTCCACCGCATTGCAATGCGTTTCGTCATATCCTTTTCTGATCTTGACCGTAACCGGCTTACGGATTGCCTTTGCCGTCTCCCGGACGATCCTAGCTGCAAGCCGCGGATCTCTCATCAAGGCAGAACCTTCCCCATTATTAACAATCTTCGGCACCGGGCACCCCATATTGATGTCCAATATGGCAAAGGGGCGGGCTTCAATCTCCGCCGCCGCTTTAGCGATGATATCCGGTTCTGAGCCAAATAACTGCAAAGACACCGGCATCTCCCTCTGATCGATCTCCATCAGCTTCTCCGTATTCTTATTTCGATACAGGATAGCTTTGGCGCTGACCATCTCCATACATAAAAGACCCGCTCCCTGTTCCCTGCACAACAGCCGAAAGGGTAGATCCGTCACCCCAGCCATAGGCGCTAAGATTACATTATTCTCTAAGGTCACATCTCCTATTGTCAACTGACTCATCGTGCCAATCATTTACAGTTCCTCTGATAGATGTATCTCAACCCATCCAGCGTCAGCGTGCGGTCATATACCTCGATACAATCTGTTTCGTCCGCTATGATGCTTCCCAGTCCTCCGGTGGCAACCACACGCAATTCATCATATCCAGCCTCTTTCTTGACCTGATTGACGATATATTCCGTCTGCCCGATCTGTCCATAGACAAGTCCTGCCTGCATACTGGTAACGGTATTCTGCGCTAAGATGGAAGCCGGTTTTCTGATCTCCACCTCCGGCAGCCTCGCGGTGTCCTCCCACAGCGCCTTAGCGCTAATACGGATACCGGGCGCCGTAATACCCGCGCAGAACTCCCCTTTATCATTGACCAGATCATACGTCGTCGCTGTTCCAAAATCAATTACCAGGACAGGTCCGCCATATTTCTCATAAGCGGCCACTGCATCCACGATCCGGTCCGGCCCGATCTCTTTAGGATTCTCTGTCACGATCTTAATACCGCTCTTGATGCCCGGTCCTACGATCAGCGGCTTCTTTCCCAGATACCGTTCAATCCCGCCAAGCAGGGAATGCATAATATTCGGTACAACACTGGCAACGATGATCCCGCTGATCTCCTCCGCTGACACGTGATTATACTTTAGCAACGAAACGATAGATACTCCGTATTCATCCGAGGTACGCAGCTGCTTAGACATCATCCGAAACGTTGCCTTTAACTCCGCATCCTGATATACTCCATACGTAATATTGGTATTGCCTACATCAATTGTTAATAACATATTAAACCCTGCCTTTCCATAACCTGCTTGATCAATCTGTTTGCCCCGCAATATCTTCATGCAGGAAAAACACCCTGTAATACAGACTCAACGCCTCAAACAGATCAGCCCGCTTTGTCCTGATCTGACTGATCAACAACCCGCTGCTTACCTCATCATAGTAAAAATCATCTTCCGCCGCCTGGGTCTCCATGGACACACTGCCGTCCTCTTCCATCACGATCATAAATATCCCGCCGACTTCTTCCGTAAAAAGAACACAGATAATGTGCAGCTCCTCCTTGATCGATTCCGGGATACTTGAAAACTCCTGTTCGTTAAAATAGTATTTCTGCTCATAGGCATTGGCTGCACAGAGCACCTTACGATGATCCTCCATAATACCCCCTTTGGCGGCTTAAATAGATATGAAAAACGCATTCCCAATTTAAGTATAACCGTAGATTCCTCTCACTGACACCTCTCCGGAATATACCGTTGTGGTTTTTCCATCTGCCAGTTCCACGATCAGCTCTCCGCGATCATTGATCCCCTTTGCCAGACCTTCGTATTCCCCAGCCGGATCCAGAATCTTTACCTGCTCATTCCGATTGATCAGATAAGCGTCATAGATATCTACCAGCGCGGACAGATCTCCTCCCTCCGCAAACAGGTCATAATAATACTCAAAATATTCCAATACAGCAAGGACGATATCCGCACGGTTGCAGCTATCTCCCTTCTCAATCAGCACAGAAGTCGCAATTTCCGCAATTTCCTCCGGAAATCCTTTCTGATTCACATTGATGCCGGTTCCCACAACAACAGAGTACGTATGATCCGGATGATCAAACAATTCCGTCAGGATCCCGCAGACTTTTTTCTTATTGATCAGGATATCATTCGGCCACTTGATCTTCACTTCCAGGTCATAAAGCTGACTGAGCGCATCGGCAACACTGACTGCCATCACCAGTGTCAGCATGGAGGCTCTGTCCACCGGCAGATCCGGTCTGAGCAGCATGCTCATATAGATACTGCTGCCCTTAGGCGAGCACCAGCTCCTGCCCCTTCTTCCCTTTCCTGCCGTCTGGGTCTCCGCGATCACCAGAGAACCGTGCTCCATTCCTTCCTCCGCCAGAAATTTGGCATCATCATTCGTTGATTCCGTTTCTTCTTGATAATATATCCTTTTCCCTGCCCACTGTGTATTGATCCTGCTCATCAATTCACAGGAAGAAATCGTCTCCGGATAGCTGTTTAACCGATATCCCTTCCCCGGTTCCAGCTCTATATCATATCCATCACTAACCAGCTGCCGGATCAGTCTTATTACCGTCTCCTTTGAAACGCCGCACTCCTGACAGAGTTCCTGCAATGTGACAGTTCCCATACGTTCTCTTATGATCCGCAATATCTTTATCTTCATTCGATCCTAATCCTCCATGTCAGAGCAGCTTGCTGCGATGACACGCCGTCTCTTACACTATCTTATATGGCATCTATCACAATTACACTAAAGTTGCAGCAATCACTGCCTTGATCGTATGCATCCGGTTCTCAGCCTCCTCAAATACCTTGGACTGACTTCCCTCAAATACCTCATCCGTCACTTCCAGCTCCGTCACCTGAAAACGCTCTCCCATCTCCCGGCCGATCTCTGTCTTAAGATCATGGAACGCCGGCAGACAGTGCAAAAAGACCGCGGTTTTCTTAGCATGTCCCATCAGTGCGCTATTGACCTGATACGGCGTCAGATCACGTATCCGTTCTTCCCAGATTTCGTCCGGTTCCCCCATCGACACCCAGACGTCCGTATAAATGATGTCCGCATCTTCCGCCGCCTTGGCAGGATCCTCTGTCAGAAGGATCGAGCCGCCGGAAGCCTTGGCATATTCTTGGCACTGTTCCACCAGTTCTTTCTCCGGGAAATATTTTTCGGGCGCCCCTGCCGCAAAATGCATTCCCATCTTGGTGCAGGCGATCATCAGGGAATTGCCCATATTATATCTCGCGTCCCCCATATAGGCAAGCTTCAATCCCTTCAAACTGCCAAAATGCTCCCGGATGGTCAGCATATCCGCCAGCATCTGCGTGGGATGATACTCATTGGTCAGACCGTTCCAGACCGGGACCTTTGCATACTTTGCCAGCTCCTCTACAATCTCCTGTCCAAAACCGCGGTATTCGATCCCTTCATACATGCTTCCCAAAACCCTTGCCGTATCGGCGATGCTTTCCTTTTTACCGATCTGCGAGCTTTTGGGATCCAGATAAGTCGTGCCAAGACCAAGATCGTGTGCTGCCACTTCAAAAGAACAGCGTGTTCTGGTGCTTGTCTTTTCAAATATCAGAACGATATTTTTTCCGCGGAAGCTGTCCACCGGAATACCCTCTTTCTTTTTCCTTTTATATTCCGCTGCCAGATCCAGCAAATATGTAATCTCCTCCGGCGTATAATCCTTCAACGTCAAAAAATCTCTTCCCTTTAAATCCATGGCTGTTTCCTCTCTTTATTTTAAGAAATTAAGTAATTGCGAAACTCAATTTTGCATATTTCCGTTGCGCAACACAGACATATCATCGCCTATTTTAAAAATTAGGTCATTGTAAAACAATTGGTTTATCATTTTTGCTTCACAATTCTGTCTATGAGGTTTACATAACTTATGTTTTGAAAATAGTTGTTCCAAAANNCCTTCAATGTCAAAAAATCTCTTCCTCTTAAATCCATACCTGAATCCTCTCTTTATTCTAACATAATACGCCGCAGCCTATGCCGCGAGCAAAATTGCTAAAGCAATAGAGCCACACAGCTAACGTGCTTGGTCTTGGCACGACATATCTGGATCCTAAAAGCTCGCAAATCGTNNTGTAAGCCGGACTTAACTCTTTAGCAATTACCATATTTTAAGAATAACTTAGAGCCACACAGCTAACGTGCGGCTCCGGATTGATGTTATTTGATTGCTGTAACGCGTCTGTCTGATCAGTTCTTTACAACCTCTGCAAACGTGGTTGCCAGACCTGCGATACCCTGAAGATTGGAAGGGATAATGATCTTTGTTGACTGACCATCGGCAACTTTTCCAAGCGCTTCCAGACTCTTCAACTGAAGTACTGCATTATCAGCGCCGGCATCTTTGATCATCTTGATACCGTCTGCGGAAGCCTGCTGTACCTTCAGGATTGCTTCTGCCTGACCTTCTGCTTCCAGGATCATCTTCTGCTTCTGGGCATCAGCTCTAAGGATTGCAGCTTCTCTCTCTGCCTGTGCATTCAGGATCGCGGATTCCTTCTTACCTTCTGCAACAAGGATCGCGGACTGTCTTTCACCTTCTGCAATCGTAACAGCTTCTCGTTTCTCTCGCTCTGCCTTCATCTGTTTCTCCATGGCATCCTGAATCGCCGCAGGAGGAATGATATTCTTAAGCTCTACACGATTTACTTTGATACCCCAAGGGTCTGTCGCAATATCAAGTGATGCTCTCATCTTAGTATTGATAATCTCTCTGGATGTAAGCGTCTGGTCAAGTTCCAGCTCACCGATAATATTACGAAGCGTCGTTGCCGTTAAATTCTCAATCGCCATGATCGGATTCTCAACACCGTATGTGAAAAGTTTCGGATCCGTAATCTGGAAAAATACCACCGTATCAATACGCATCGTAACATTATCCTTCGTGATTACAGGCTGCGGTGCAAAATCAATTACCTGCTCCTTCAATACGACTCTCTTCGCAACTTTATCAATGATAGGAACCTTAAAATGCATACCTACATGCCATGTATCCTGATATCCGCCAAGCCGTTCCAGAATGTAGGCATGGGCCTGCGGAACGATCTTGATGCAGGATGCCAGGAGAATAATCAATATAACGATAGCCACAATAATCGATACAACTGCACCACTACTTCCAGCTAATAAAAACATAATTCTACCTCTTTCTTTTTTATTTTTTATGCACGTAAGACAAGCTTAACGCCTTCAATTGCTACAACAGTAGCCTGAGTCTCTTTTTGCAGTTCAGCAGAATCATCAACCGACCTTGCCGTCCATTCCTGACCATTGATCACGGCCTTCCCCATTCCCTTGAGATTATTGATGCTCTCAGTTACAACAGCCGTCTGACCTACCAGACTTTCTGCATTTGTCATAATTCTTTCTTTGTTGAAATATTTCTGTGCAATCGGTCTCGTAAATAACAATAAAACTACGGAAACCACTAGAAAGACGGGAATCTGAACATATAACGGAAATCCCATTGCTGCAACGAGTGTCGCTATAAGAGCTCCACCTGCGAACCATATTGTAGTCAGGCCTAATGTTGCAATCTCTATTCCCAACATAACAATAAATATTACCAGCCATATGATCGTTTCCATCGCGCCATCTCCTTTCTTCCCAATATTCAAAGAACATGATATCTTTTCTTTACGCTTATCATACTATATTTCTGCAAAATATGCAACTGTCAGAACACCACATAATAACTCCTTAATGTACATTCAGATGCACGATAATCTTACCAAAAAACATGACCGCCAATCTCAATACCTTCATGCACGCCCACTCTCCTGAAATGCGTCGCGTCTCCTACATTGGAATATCCGTTGATGGCCTCCTGCGCCGCTTGAAGGCATGAATCCGATACGCCGTTCTGCAGCCTTCTGTTCAATGCACCGTTACCGGCGGGCGAAAACTGTCCCGATGCGCTGATAACGCCATAGATGGTATCAGGATAAGCGCCGCTCCTGACGCGGTTCATCACGACCGCTCCTACTGCCACCTTTCCCTCGTAGGGCTGATTGCCCGCTTCACATTGGATCAAAGCGCCTAAAAGCTGCACTTCTGATATATCGGAGGACACATAAGTCTCATACAGCTGTATCCTGTTCGCCTCACGCGCTGCCGCTCTTTCCGCCGCTTCTCTTTCTTCAATCTGCTCCATGGTCTCACCGGTATCAATACGGAACTCGATCTCTACATAATTGCTGTTGATATAGCCGTTGACATCCTCAAAATCAATCACGACCCACTCGCCGGCTTCCTCTATGATTTCATACACTTCCCCCCGGGCAACCAGACCGTAGATCCCAGATTCCGTAGATGCTTCTTTACGGACTCTCAGGCTGTCAGCCACCACTGTTGCCTGCAATGAGCCCACGCTTTCCGCTTCCGCCTCTGCCTCATTACCAAACATCAGATAATCGTTTCTGACCCATCCCACCAGCTCGCCGGACTCGATCTTTGTCCATTCGTCGGTGTATTCGATAATATAGCCGCCGCAGTCTTTATATAATTTCCCCACTCTCTCTGAATTTTCGCTGGGTTCCAGCCGGACATTGACGGCCCGGGGGGAAGTGTATGAAA
>DLOP01000163.1:0-154 GCA_002478505.1 Lachnospiraceae bacterium UBA7481 | reverse complement strand
TCCGTGGGTTCGATATTGACCTCCAATACCTCTGCCGCTCCTGCATAAAGAAGCTGTGCTGTGCTAGCGGAGCTCACCGTTTCCTGCGCGTTTCCCTGTAATGTCAGTCCTGTTTGTCCATTCAGAAAGGATGCTGTGATAACAGCAACGACCA
>DLOP01000095.1:6288-6413 GCA_002478505.1 Lachnospiraceae bacterium UBA7481 | reverse complement strand
CGAATGTAAGATCGCATCCGATTCCCTTAGAGTTCATGGATACATACGCGCTGCCATATGCCTTGCCCACGATCACATTGACTCTGGGTACATCACAGCCGGCAAATGCCGCCGTCATATCGGCA